>DVLD01000200.1 GCA_018715725.1 Candidatus Aveggerthella excrementigallinarum | reverse complement strand
AGGCGGTGTGGGCGCTGAAGCTGGCGCCGCTCGCGTCGGCTGCCCTGCTTATCATCGACATGCGCGGCGGGGGCGAAGACGCCGTCGAGACCCGTCCTGAAGCGGCGGTCTCAGGTTCGATGGCGACCGACTTCTCCGTGAAGGTCATGGCGGGCACGGTCTGCTACGGCCTGGCTGCCGGCTTCATGGAGGCGTACAACTCCAATCCGGGCTCGGCTGCCATGGCGTCGTTCCCGGCGTGCCTCATCGTGTTCGTGCTGTTCTGCGCGGGCGCGCTGCAGCTCTTGTTCGTGCGCGACCCGAGGGCGCGCGGCGGCCTGGACGGGGCGTACCGCCTTTCGCTCCTGGTCATGATGGCCGGTTTCCTGTTCGCCCCGTCGCTTGCCAGCACGGGCGTGCCCGGCGAGGCGATCGTGCTGGCGGGCTACCTGGGCCTTATTTGCGTGCTTGCCTCGTTGTTCCTTGCGTTCACGAAGATCGTGGCGGAAGACCCTGCCCGGATCATGGCGCGCGGGTTCCTTGCGCTGTTCTGCGGCGAGCTGGCGGGCGTGGCGCTTGCGAACGCGTCGAACGGCTTGGTGCCGTCGGGCTCCACGCCGTACTTCATCGTCTGCTTCGCGGGATTGGCCACGCTGTTCGCGTACCTGTTCCTGTTCACGGAGCGCGATTTCAAGGCGCTCTCCGAAATCGCGCGTACCGTCGACTACTTCGAGGAGGCGTGCGAGGCCATCGCGCGCGAGGCCGGCCTGTCGAACCGCGAGGCGGAAATCCTGCCGCTCGCGCTGCGCGGCAGGACGAGCGAGCGCATCGCCGGCGAACTGTTCATCTCGAAGAGCACGGTGGACACGCACCTGCGCCGCATCTACACGAAGGCCGGCGTGCACAGCCGCCAAGAGCTCATCGATTTGGGGGAGCGCACGGTCGAGCGCCTTTCGCGCGGCTGACTCGCCTGCTCAGGGCTGCTTCCGGGCGAGCGCGCGGTATTCGCGGGGCGTGACGTTGTAGCGGGCTTTGAACGCCTCTGAAAAGCTTCCTTGACGCTGGAAGCCGACAAGCCGGGACACCGCTGACAGCGGAAGGTCGGTCTGCGCTAGCAACGCCCGCGCCCGCTCCATGCGGAGGGCGCGGGCGTACTCGTGCGGCGTGGCGTGCTCGACGCTCTTGAAAAGCCCAACAAGCTTGCTCGCGCTCATGCACGCGACCGCGCACAGCTCTTCGGACGACACGGTGCGGTGGAGGTTCTCGGCCACGTAGCGCCGTGCCCGGTTCAGCGCGGTGCGGTCAGCCGCCTTCATGGGGGCCGTGCGCGTCGCCTTGCTCGAAAGGCTCCAGTCCACGATGCGCGATATGGCTTCGGTCGCTTTGCTCTCGTAGAACGCCCGCGCCACGACCGGCGAAGGCCGAGCCGACGCGATGTCCTCGAACACCTCGCGCAGGCCGGGGACCTCCTTTGAGCCGTCGAGCAAGGCTATGGCGTTCGAGAGGACGAACGGGTCGCATTGGCAGCGCAGGCTCATGACCTGCAGCGCTCGCGCAGTGAGCACGATGCAGGTCGACTCGAGCGTCTCGTCGGGGTTTGGCGTGGCGATGAACGCCTGGCCTTTCCACGCATGCCCGAGCACAACCTCGCGCGCGGCTCCTGTCGATTCGCTGTCGTCCAAAGGGAATTGCCGGTACAGACCGACGCAGTAGTGCTCCGGAGCCAGGAACGCGCCCTCCACGCGGCGGGCGAGCGTGATGCGGCAGCATGCCACCGCCATCTCGCCGGTGATAGGGAAGTGCCAGAGCACGCCGTCCCCAACGTTCGGGTCGAGGCGCCAGGCGCGCCCTGGGCGCGTGGTCACGATCCTGGCGTGCGCGTCGCGCAGGCCGGATCCTCCCGTGCGGAGCAACCGCTCAATCGGGGACTCGCCCTGCGGCTCCTGCTCGTTGTCAGAGGGGTCTTGTGCGTCGGTGCGCCTGCCGGCCTGCATGCATGCCTCCTTGTGAACGACGTCCGCTCCAAAAGTCAGAGTAGTCAAACTTTATGAAAAAGGCAACCTAAGATAACTTTGGATGGATGCGCCAAGGCAGGCCGCGCATCCTGCCAGCGCGCAGCCTGCCTTGGAAAGGTCCTGCGGAAGAGCGACGGCCATCCGCTACGCTCGGTACGACCGCGCGTTCGAGCTGCTGAAAGCGATCGTCGAGGCGTTGTGCAGCAACGAAGACGTTTGCGGCTGCAGGACGCCCGCGATGCCGCCTGCCAGCAGCAGGGAGTTGAACCCGAGCACCCTCGCGAAGGAGCGGTCCATCCTGGTCATGAGCTCGCAGCTCAAACGACGCAATTGCACGAGCGCGTTCAGGTTCGTGCTCGTCATGGTGATGTCCGCCACCTCCTTTGCGATAGCGGTGCCGGAGCCCATGGCGACGCCCACGTCGGCGAGACGGAGCGCGGGCGAGTCGTTCACCCCGTCGCCCACCATGATGACGCGCGCGCCTTCGGCCTTGAGCTGCCGCACGTAGTCGTGCTTGTCGCTCGGCAGCATCTCCGAGCGATATTCCGTGACGCCCGCCAACCGGGCGGTGCGGGAAGCGGTGCGCTCGTTGTCGCCCGTGAGCATGACAACGCGCCGTATGCCCGCGCGCCTGAGGTCAGCGATAGCCTCGGCGACGCCGTCTTTCAAGGGATCTTGGACGCCGATGACGCCGCGAAGGACGCCGTCGACCGCCAGGTACAAGGGGGAAAGGCCCTCCATGGCGTCGTCGATGGCCGCCTGGTCGCGGGCGGAAATGGACACGCCCTCGTCCTCGACCACGAAATGCTCCGAGCCGATGACGACGCGCTGGCCGTCAAGCGACGAGGCGATGCCGTGCGCGACGATGTACTCGACCGCGGCATGGCGTTCGCGATGGCGCAGGCCGCGGCGGGCGGCAGCGTTCACGACGGCGCGCGCGACGGGGTGGGGGAAGTGCTCTTCCAGGCACGCGGAGAGCCGGAGCACCTCGTCCTCATCCCATCCGTCGAGCGGCAGGACGCACGCCACCTCGGGCGTCGCGGCGGTGAGGGTGCCCGTTTTGTCGAAGACGATGGTGTCCGCCTGGGCGACCGCCTCGAAGTGCTTCGACCCTTTCACCGTGAAGCCGAGCTTGGCGCTTTGGCTCATGGCAGTGAGGGCGGCGATCGACCCGGTGAGCTTGAGCGCGCACGAGTAGTCGACCATGAGCGTGGAGGCTGTTTTCGTGAGGCTTCGGGTCGTGAGCGCGACGATGCCGGCGAGCAGGAAGTTCCAAGGAACCACCTTGTCCGCCAAGCGGGCCATTCGCTGCTCGGTTTCGGACTTCATGCCTTCGGACGCCTCCACGAGGCTTACGATGGACCGGAGCTTGGTGCCCTCGGCGCCCGCTTTCACGCGCACGAGCGCTTGGCCTTGCTCCACCGCGGTGCCGGCGAAGACGTCGTCGCCGACCGTGCGCTCGACGGCAAGGGGCTCGCCGGTGAGCGTGGCCTGGTTGACCATGGCCGTCCCCTCGATGACGACGCCGTCCGCGCACACGGGCATGCCCGTTCGGACGGCGATGACGTCACCGGGCTTGAGCTCGCTCGCGTGCACGGTGACCTCCTCGGACCCGACGACCTTCTGCGCGGTCTCCGGAAGGTCGAGCAGAGAGCCGATGAGCTCGTTCTCGGAGCGTGCTCGCGTGTAGTCCTCGAGCGTTTCGCCCACGTTAAGCAGGAGCATGGTCTGGCTGGCGGTGCGCGGGTCTCGCCGTGCGAACGAGAGCCCGATCGCGGACATGTCGAGCACGGGCACGTCGAGGCGCCCTTTGGCGAGCGAGCGCACGCCAGCGACCAGGAAATGGCGGAAGCGCCATAAGGCCGCGACGAGCGCGAGGGGCTTCGGAAGGAGCATGCGCCGCGCTATGGCGGCGCCCACGAGCACCGCCAGGTCCATGAGCATGCGGTTGGTCCGCGGCGCGATCGCAATCGAGCACGCCGTCCGCTCGCGGGCGATCTGCTCGTGGTCAATCGAGCAAAGATGAGAGAGCACGTTCTCCCGGGCGCCCTGGACGGGTTGGTAGGACACCGCGAGCTCGCCAATGCGCGGGTAGACCGTCGCCTTTCTCACATAGGCGTTTTGCATGGCCGTTCGTTCCAGCGCGTCCACGTCCGATTCGGGCACCCTGCCGTCAAGGGCCAGCCGAAGCCGACCGGGCACCTCGCGTATCATGCGAAGTCTCATGGCGCGGTTACTTCTGGGCCGCTGCCACGTCCACCGCGCTGACCTCGACGGTCTGGGCGCGCTCTGCCTTATCTTCCTCGACCGAGGCGTTGATGTAGGTCGCTTCCGCCATCATGTCGTCGACCTCGGCTTTCGCCTGCTCGACCATGGTCTCGTAGGCGGACTTGGCACGCATGCCCTGGGCGATGCCCTGGACGTAGCACTTTTTGGCGGTTTCGCTCGTGAGGGCTTTCAGCCCAAGCGTTCCGAGCAGGAATCCTCCGCCGACGAGTAGTCCGTTGCGCGTGCGAGATTTCATGGATTGGTCCTTTCCTGCGAGCGCCCTTCGTGCTCGAGCGCCGGCATCGTGCTTGGTGCATTGCTGCGCGCCCGCACCATGGCAAGCGCAGGACTTCTTTTACACCACTCGCCACGCGTCGTACCTTTCCGAGCGCGGCATTGTGCGAGGCGGCCGAAATAACAGCACGCTCGGGCGCACACTTGTCGTTCGCGCCGAAAAACACGAGGTCAGAAGATTGAGCGCCATGGCGCACAATGAGGGGAAATCGACAGGGCGCCGCCAGCGAGGGCTGGCGGCGCCGGTGGGCGTTGCACAAGAAGAAGGAGAACGGCGTGAAATGGCATCGATTCTTTGCCTGGGCAAGCCTGGCGTGCATGGTCGCGTGCATCTATGCGGGCAAGAAGCATGCGTAAGTAGATTCAATCGACGTATGCACCGTCGCTTGACTGGTTGATTCATGCCAAGCGACGGTGCGCGCGTGTTCGACGTTCGCGCTAAGCCAAAAGCGCGCCAAGGCGCTTGCACTCAACCGTCGCCTCTGCGTCCGGGTAGTCCTTCGCGATAACCGAGTCCACGATGTCGATGCCCGCTTCCGCGGCGCGCTGCTCCCAGAGCTCCATCCACTCGCCATCGTTCCAATCGTACGAGCCGAAGAGCGCGACTTTCTCGCCTGCCAAGAGAGGCTCGACCTCCTCGTACATCGGCAGGAACTCTCCGTCTTCCAGCTCCTCGTCGCCCATGGCGGGGCATCCGAGCGCGAACGCGTCGTAGTCTGGGAAGCGCTCTGCTCCGAAGTCGGTGCAATAGATGACGTCTGCCTGGGCTCCCGCGCTCCGCGCGCCGTCGGCAACGAGCTTTGCCATGGCTTCCGTGTTTCCGGTGCCGCTCCAGTACACCACAGCGACTTTAGTCATGTTTGGGTCCTTTCTATCGGGGGCTTGATACCGTTTGGGGCTGCGAAGTCGAAGCTTGTCTCATGCTGCAAACTCGAGTGCTGCAAGGGACTTGATGTCCTCGCCTGCGTCGAATCGTTCCGTTAACTGACGGGTGCATGAACGGAATAGCTCGAACCGCTCGCACGCCTGCTGTGCGTTGCCGTACGCTTTCCAGGGGCCGCACGCCACGCACGGGCGCGTTCCATCGATGAAGCCCATGACGTCGTCGAAGGGGTAACCGAGCAAAAGTCCGATTTCGTGCGGGAACGAGCTTCCCGCGCATGGCGATCCCTGCGACCGTGCGAAACGAGCGCGCAAGGATGCAAGGCACGCTTCGCACGACGACAGCTCGTAGCCAAGCGACGATAGGTAGCAGGCTGTCTGCTCGTGAGCGAGCGTCCGCTCAACGAGTTTCGTGCGGCAGACAAGCACAAGTGTCGCTTGCTTGCGGCGCGAAAGCGCTTCCATTGATACACCGCAGGGTGCGAGCTTGTGCGAGCATGCCTCGAACCACTCGGCTATGGCGCAGTAGGGGGCAGGACACGTAAACAAGCTTGCTGGTTTAACGCCTACAAGAGTGGGGGCGCAGTGTCGCACGATCTTCCGATCAAGCGTGCGAGCAGTCGTCTGGTCGAGCATCAATGTCCTTTCATTATGCAAGTAAGACAAGGATAACTTCGCTTGAAGTTGGTTATAGGGCACGTGGTGGCTTGCGTCAATACGAAAGTTCGACTAAGTTAACTAATTCGGCACGCGACGCAACACGAGCGGCACGATTGTGCCGTCGGCGCCGAGCGGAAAGAAGGGAGTGAGACTGGGCATGACGATGTGGTGCGATGTGGACGACAATGAGCGGCGCGAAGGCGCAGAGGGCGGCGTGTGTGATGTCGCGGTACCCACGACTGGGTTGACGGACGTGTGGCACGACGTTGTCCAGAGCATCGTTTCTGCGCTTGAGGCGCGCGATCCGCACACCGCGGAGCACTCGCTGCGCGTGGGGGACATGGCGGAGCGAACATGCGTGCTCCTGGGGTTGGATTCGGAAACGACGGCCACCGTGCACATGGCAGCGCATGTGCACGATATCGGCAAGATCGGCATCCGAGACGCCGTACTTTTGAAGCAAGGGCGCCTGACGCCCGACGAGCATGCCATCCTGCACGAGCATCCTCGGATCGGGTACGAGATCCTGCGAGGGTGCCCCTCGCTCTCGTCCGTCGCCGATATCGTGCTGCATCATCACGAGCGTTGGGATGGGAGCGGGTATCCGGACGGCCTTGCGGGCGAGGAGATACCGCTTGGTGCGCGCGTCGTCACTATCGCGGACTCGATTGACGCCATGCTCGGCAAGCGGCTGTGCAGGAAATCGCTCACGCGCGAGGCGTGCCGCGAGGAGATACGGCGCAACGCCGGCGTCATGTACGACCCTCGCATCGCGCTGTTCGTCGTCGAGCATTGGGACGAGATCGTCGGACCTGTCGAGTTTCCCGCATACGACGACGAGCCGTCGGTTCTGTGCGGAAGACTGCATTGCAACGTTCCGGCGCTTGGTGCGCATGCGTGCACGGCGTCGTGCTCGTCGTTCCATGCGTGCGAGGCGTGGGGGCGCCCAAAGAGCGCATAAGCCGTCTAGCCTGCGGGCATGGGCAAACGCTTGGTGAAAACTGCTTGCAGCTTGGTCTTGCTTGGTGCGATTTCTTACCCGCGTGGATGCGCTTGGCGATGCACGTCCGCCAAGCGATCGATGGAAACGTGCGTGTAGATCTGCGTGGTCGAAAGGCTGGCGTGGCCAAGCATCTCTTGCACGCTGCGCAGGTCGGCTCCGCCCTCCAGCACGTCGCTCGCGAAGGTGTGGCGCACGTCGTGCGGGGTGAATCCGGGGTCGACACCCGCCGTGATGAGCGTCGCTTTGAACATCTTGCGCATCGGGTCGGTGCCGTACTGGTTGCCGTTGTTCGACACGAAAAAGTACGGGCATTGCTTGCCGCCCAGCAGGCGGGGCCGTGCCGTTTCGGCGTAGGCGCGCATGCTTTCCAGCGCAAGGGGATGGAGCGGCACGATGCGCTCTTTCCCGCCCTTTCCGAACAGGCGCACCTGGCCTTGCGCGAAGTCGACGTCACGGGCGAGCAGGCTCGAGGACTCCGAGATGCGCGCGCCGCAGGCGTACCAGAACTCCAGGAGCGCTTGGTCGCGAAGGTCCGCCGGCGTGCGATCGCGCACGGCGCCGGTCTCGTCGACCGGTCCGTGCACGCGCAAGATGGCCGCCATATCGCGCGCGCTGATGCGCCGCGGCAGGCGCCTGCCCTGCTTGGGACCTTGCAGGACGGAAGCGGGCGTTGCGTCGCACGCACCGGTTTCCTCCATCCAGCGGTACCACGCCTTGACCGCGCTGAGCCGGCGGTTCACCGTCGTGCGGGCATAGCGCGCTTGGTCGAGTTCGGCCAGGTACCCGCGCAGCGCGCGGTGCGTCGTGTGCAGCAAGTCGACATGGGAGCGGCGCGCCCAGCGCGCGCAGTCCATGAGGTCCGCTCGGTAGGCGCGCACGGTGTGCGGGGAGAGATTGCGTTCCACGCGCAGCGACTCGCAGAACCCGTCGACCAAAGAGAGCACGCGCTCGTCGACGTCGTCTGGCTGGCGATCTGGGGTGGAGTCGTTCGTGGAGCGCCCTTCGCTCACAGCAGCCCTCGTTCACGGAGCGTGGCAACGTGCGCTTCGAGCGCCCGTTTGCCGCGCGCGGCGTAGGCGGCGTAGCGATCGCGCTTGTTGCGCACCTTTTCTTCGAGCGGCGGGATGATGCCGAAGTTCACGTGCATGGGCTGGTAGTCCACCGTCGCCGGGTCGGTCGCCCACGCCACGAGCGAACCGAACGCCGTCTCGACCGGCGGCAAGGGCGCGTCGATTCCCGCAAGCTCCGCGGCGGTGTGCAGGGCGGCGTGCAGGCCGGACGCGATGGCTTCGCAGTAGCCTTCCGTGCCGGACAGCTGGCCCGCCACGCGGACGGGCACGGGCGCGACGTCATCGCGCAGGCGCAACGTGCCGTCGAGCAGGCGCGGCGCGTCGACGAACGTGTTGCGGTGCATGACGCCGAAGCGCGCGAACTCTGCGTGCTCCAAGCCGGGGATCATGCGGAACACGCGCTCTTGCTCGGGGAACGCCAGGTTTGTCTGGAAGCCCACAAGGTTGTAGCTCGCGCCGTGCGCGTCCTCGGCGCGCAGCTGCAATGCCGCCCAGGGGCGGTGGCCGGTGCGCGGGTCGCGAAGGCCGACGGGCTTGAGCGGGCCGAACCGTGGCGCATCGTGGCCTTTGCGCGCGATTTCCTCAATGGGCTGGCATGCTTGGAACAGCTCGCGCGTCTCGAAGTTCTTCGCGATGACGCGCCGTGCGCCCAAGAGCTCATCGATGAACCGCTCGTACTCTTCCTTGTCGAAGGGGGCGTTCAGGTAGTCGCCCGCGCCCTCGTCCTCGTAGCGGCTTTGGCGGAAGAGCACGTCCATGTCGAGCGAGTCCGTCATGACGATGGGAGCGGCCGCGTCGTAGAACGCGAGCCCTTCCGTCCCCGTGGCGTCCTGCAGGAACGCGGCGAGCGAATCCGAGGTCAAAGGGCCGCTCGCGAGGATGACCGCGTCAGGAGCGGGGGAGAGCGCGTGCGCCTCCGAAGCGTTTGCAGCGCGCACCATGAGGCTGCCGTCTGTCGCCAGCCCCGTCGCCTCGCCGCACACCACGTCGATGTTCGGCTCCGCCGCCACGCGCTCGTCCACCCACTGGGAGAATGCCGCGCGGTCGACCGCGAGCGCTCCTCCTGCGGGCACGGCGCATGCGCGCGCGGCCTCGAGCAGAAACGAGCCTAGGTCCGTGAGCTCGTGCTTCAGCATGCCGGCAGCGCTGTCGGGCTTCGTGCTCTTGAGCGAGTTGGAGCACACGAGCTCCGCGAGGCCGCCGCCGGTGTGCACGGGGGTCGCCACGTCCGGGCGCATTTCCACCATGCGCACGCGCGCACCGCGCGCTGCAAGTTGCAGCGCCGCTTCGCTTCCTGCCAGGCCGCCGCCCACCACGTCGACGCGCGCACCGTCCAAAAGAGCCATGCCCCCTCGCTTTCTCAACCGCGCCGTTAGGAAGTTCCGAGACGGCGCGCCCCAGGCTTTCGGTCATCGTCTTGTTTCGGTGGCACATTGTACGCTATCGCTGAAACGCGGGCACGCAGGGCGCAAGTGTGAGAAAATGGCCGGAACCACCGAACGCAGAGGACGAGCATGAGCACACCAGCAGAGGCAATCACCGAAATCGCCGGCGCGGTCGCGTCGGGCTTCTCGCGCCTGCGCGACGAAGAGGCGCCGGCGCCGTCGGAGCGCGCGACGTTCCGCGTGTCGCCGTTCGCGAAGCACGCGCAGGTCGCTCCCATGCCGGGGACGCCGGAGGGCCGCTCGTTCGGCTACGTGTCGAGCGGCGTGCAGATGCCCGCCGAAGGCTCCTGCTACGTCGTGGAGTTCCTTGAGGGCTCCCGGGCGCGCGTGCTCGGCTACGTCGACGCGTTCGGCAGGGCGTTTCGCGCATTCGACGTCCTGCGCATGCCGCCCGCGTACACGCCGGCGCTCACGCTGTCCGTGTACGAAGACCGCTCCGACGGGACCGGCTGCGTCACCGTCTTCCAGGAGGACGGCTCCGAGCACCGCGTGGGGGAATTCCGCCAGCAAGGGAAACGCTACGCGCTCGAGAACATGCTCGTGCGCATGGGCGAAGGCTTGCAGGGCCTCGGCTACGACGAGCTGTTCGCGCGCCTCTACCTGGCAACCTGCGTGTTCCCTGAAGAGCAGGGGATGCCGCTTGCGCCCTTCGGCCCCGGCGAGGTTTTCGAGGCGCTCTCCTCGGACGACGTCTTCACGGCCGTGCGGCGCATCTGCGCTGCCGAGGACGCCGTCGAGGCGAACCCGCTCCAGGCCCCTTCCGAGCCGGTGCGCTACCTGGTGCGCCAGCTGCGCGCCTTCAAGCTCGACGAGCTTGACCCCCTCGAGCTGCCGCGCCGCGTGCCCGGCGGCGAGCAGAACCCCGCCGTTCCCGGCGCCGTGGACGTCCGCCTTGCGCGCACGCGCTCGTACGCGAACGCGTTCTACCTGGGCTTCGACCAGGACGCCGTGACGCCGGCGGGACGCAGCGCGCTTTTGCGCCTCGAGTCGGTGCTGAACCGTTTCTGGCTCATGGCGGAGGACTTGACCGCGCGCGGTGCGCTCTCCACGTCGACCGAGCAAGAGTGCGAGCGCGCCGAGCGCCGCATCCTCGCCGGGCTGGCACGCCAGGCGCCCGTCGTGGACGCGCGCGCTGCCGGCCCTGACGTCGAGGCCGCAGAGGAGGGCGCGCGCGCTTCTTCGGGAAGCGAATGGGGCGCGCGCCTGCGGTTCTGCCGTGCGCTCGAGCGTTTCCGCATGCCGTATCGCCTGTCGTACCGATTCCGCGTCAACCGGGACGCGGGGACCATGGGCGTCGAGGCCACGTGCCCGGTAAGCGAGCACATGATGCCGCTTTCGTGGGACGCCGCCGCCTCGTCGTGGGTCGAGCGGCCGGAGCGGGAGCTCTTCTCCGACCAAGCCGACTACGCGCGCTCCGTCGCGTGCCTGGCGCTTGCCGCCGCCTTCGCCTCCGAC
>DVLD01000199.1 GCA_018715725.1 Candidatus Aveggerthella excrementigallinarum | reverse complement strand
TCTACCAAATGTACCAAGCCCGCAAAAGCCACGGCAGCAAGGTCATCCTCGATGACGTGACGTTGTCGTTCTATCCCGGCGCGAAGATCGGCGTCGTGGGACCCAACGGCATGGGCAAGTCCACGCTGCTGAAGATCATGGCCGGCATCGAGGACATCTCGAACGGAGAGGCGCGCCTCACCCCCGGCTACACGGTGGGCATCCTCCAGCAGGAGCCCCCGCTGGACGAGGATAAGACCGTCATCGAGAACATCCGCCTGGCCTTCGGCGACATCCTGGCGAAGATCGAGCGCTTCAACCAGGTCAGCGCCGAGATGGCCGACCCGGACGCGGACTTCGACGCCCTCATGACCGAGATGGGCAAGCTGCAGGACGAGATCGACGCCGCGAACGGCTGGGACCTCGACAGCCAGCTCTCCCAGGCCATGGACGCGCTGCAGTGCCCCGACACTGACGCCCCCGTGAGCATCCTCTCCGGCGGCGAGCGTCGTCGCGTGGCACTCTGCCGCTTGCTGCTGGAAGCGCCCGATCTGCTGCTGCTCGACGAGCCGACGAACCACCTCGACGCCGAGTCGGTGCTATGGCTGGAGCAGTTCCTGCAGCGCTACCCCGGCGCCGTGCTGGCCGTCACGCACGACCGCTACTTCCTGGACAACGTGGCCGAATGGATCTGCGAGGTGGACCGCGGCCAGCTCTTCCCGTACAAGGGCAACTACTCCACGTACCTGGAGACGAAGGCCGCGCGCCTGGAGGCCCAGGGCCAGCGCGAGGCGAAGCTCGCCAAGCGCATCGCGCGCGAGCTGGAGTGGGTTCGCTCCTCCCCGAAGGCGCGCCAGGCCAAGAGCAAGGCCCGTCTGGAGAACTACGACCGCATGGTGGCCGAGGCGAAGTCCGGCGAGCGCCCCGACGTGACCGACATCAAAATTCCCGTCGGCCCGCGTCTGGGCTCGAAAGTCATCGAGGCGAACCACCTGCGCAAGTGCTTCGGCGACCGCGTGATCATCGACGATTTGTCCTTCAGCCTGCCGCGCAACGGCATCGTGGGCGTCATCGGCCCGAACGGCGTGGGCAAGACCACGCTCTTCAAGATGATCATGGGCCTGGAGGACGTGACGGACGGCTCGCTGGAGATCGGCGAGACCGTGCAGATCTCCTACGTCGACCAGAACCGCGCCGGCATCGACGCCCAGAAGAACGTCTGGGAGGTCGTCTCCGACGGCAACGACTGGCTCAAGGTGGGCGACACGGAAATCCAGAGCCGCGCCTACGTGGCAGCCTTCGGTTTCAAGGGCCCCGACCAGCAGAAGCCCGCGGGCGTGCTCTCCGGCGGCGAGCGCAACCGCCTGAACCTGGCGCTCACCCTGAAGCAGGGCGGCAACCTGCTGCTGCTCGACGAGCCCACGAACGACCTGGACGTGGAGACGCTCGAAAGCCTGGAGGAGGCGCTGCTCGGCTTCCCCGGCTGCGCCGTCATCACGAGCCACGACCGTATGTTCCTCGACCGCATCGCCACGCACATCCTGGCATGGGAGGGCACCGACGAGAACCCCGGCCAGTGGCACTGGTTCGAGGGCAACTTCGAGGCCTACCGCAAGAACAAGGTGGAGCGCCTGGGCGAAGAGGCCGCCAAGCCGCACCGCCTGCACCGCAAGCTCACTCGCGACTAAGCGCGAACGACGAGCGCGACGCGTCCTCGCTCATAACACACGGAAGGGCCCCGCGGGGCCCTTCCTTCGTTTCGGGATGCGCGACGTGAGGCTACTGCGTGATGGCGCCCGTGGAGCACTCCTCCGTGCAGACGCCGCACTCGATGCAGGAGTCGGGGTCGGCGACGGTGGAGACGCCGTCCTGGACCTCGAGCACGTCGCACGGGCACGCGTCGGCGCACGCTCCGCAGCCGATGCAGACTTCAGTATCGACGGTTGGCACAGCCATGATTTCCTCCGATCTCTCGTCTTTGGCGCTCAGGGCGCCGTTCTGAGCATCATACCCCGCACGGTCCGCACAAAAGCGATGCGCGCGAAAACGACATCGGATGTACCTTCCGTTCGCCGTCGAACGACGCGACGACGCGCGCGGACGCCCGAGCCATCGCGCTCGCCCGTTGACAGCACGCCGGCTTCGCCCCGACTGCGGGTGCGGGCTTTGTCCCAGCTGCGAGTACGGGCTTTCGCGTCGGCTGCGAATGCGAGCTTCGCCCCGACTGCGGGTGCGGGCTTTCGCGCCCTCCACGTCCAGCACGCCCTCTGCGTCCAGTGCGCCGTACGCGAACCCGCGGCGCACACGTTTGGCACAAAATCGCCGATATTGACCCACTCCGAAGAAAAATCCGGTTATGCGCCGAATGAATGCAGGATCTAGCGGAATGAATGCCGGATATCCTCCGCGTCCGCGACCCCATTGGGTCAATATCGGCGATTTTGTGCCATTTGGGGACCGTTTTGCGTGACACGAGGCTCGAGCCCACGCCCGAGCCCACGCCCGAGCCCACGTTCGAGCCCACACCCGAGCTTACGCCCGAGACAGACCCAACGGATATCGCCCACCGGAACAGCCGGCCCACGACATGCCCGCTGCACGGGAAAAGCGCCCTGTCTCAGGCGTGATAGCCTCCCCTTCTTCTGCAGGCGCAATCTTCATACAGCCCGCTTCTTGGCGCCTCTCACTCGGCATATCCCTCCGGCAGCACGCGGGCTTCGTCCCAGCTGCGGATGCGGGCTTTCGCGCCCTCCACGTCCAGCACGCCGTACGCGAACCCGCGGCGCACGAGCTCTTCGGGCAGGAAACCGTCGTACTTCTCGAAGTACGGGACCTCGCCCGGGAAGAGCAGGTCCATGGGATCGAACGGCTCGTCGGCCAGGCCCGCCAGGCAGTCGAAGAACTCCTGCTCGCTGCACGTCATCTTGAACTGAATGTAGTATGGGCGCGCGGCGTCGATGCCCTTGAGCCCTAGGAGGGGCGCCACCTTGCACTTCAGCATGCGCTCGAGCGCCAGGAACGCGTACGTGCCGAGCCACGGGAAGAGACACCACATGTCGCCGCCCAGGTTCACGAGCGGTCGCCCGTACGCGACGACGGACGCCCCGGCGGCGGCACCCTCTTCGGAAGACCCAACGGCATCCGCTCCGCCAGTCGCAACTGCACCGCTCTCCCCAGTCCCGCTCATCGCGCAGGCGCCGCGTTCCGCGGCCACTCCCGGCAAAGCGGCAGCCTTCAGCGCTCGCCCGCCCACCGCCGCCTTTGCCACGCCGGCGGCGCGCGCGGAGTGACGCGCCTGGCGCAAGCGGGCGACCGCGTTCTTCATGAGGTAGGGATAGCCGCGGTCCTCCGCCAGCACGCGCAGCATGCGCTCGAGCACCTTCGTGTTGATATCGCCCGGCACGTCGCCGAAGTACGCCGGAACCTTGCCCTTGACCTGCGTGCAGTACACGAGGTGGCGTTTGTGGTCCACCTCGTCCACCACCCAGACGTGCCCGGCAATGGCTATCTTCTCGCCCGCCGGCGGCGGCGCCACGATGGTGCCCACCTCCTGCGACTCCGAGCGGACGGTGTACTCCTCGTTCTCCTGGAACACCGCATAGAACTTGAACGAGTTCACCACGCGCTCGCCTGCGATGCCCACGATGAGCCCGCCGCCCTCCGTCCACTCGATGAAGTCCCGTTCGAGCAGATGGCGCAGCAGCAGGCGGTAATCGTCCTGGGTCACACGGTGGAAGTACGTGAGCGAGAGCACGCGCTGCGCCAGGCGCGCCGGCGTCATCTCGCCCTCCGAGGCGAGCGTGGCCATGGTCTGATGGAACAACAGGCTGAACGGCAGGCGGTCCAGGCGCGGCGGCTCCACCCACCGCTCCTCGGTGTAGAGCTGCACGAGCGCGATGCCCTGCAAGAGCTTCCACGGGATGGTCTCGGGCATGAGGGCGCGCGGCTCCGGGTACTTCTCGCGCATGACGAACCACATCTCCTGCGGCTCGCCGCGCCTGCCCGTGCGACCCATGCGCTGCAAGAACGACGACACCGTGAACGGCGCGTCAATCTGGAACGCGCGCTCCAGGCGCCCGATGTCGATGCCGAGCTCGAGCGTGGCCGTGGTGACGGTGGTCTGGCACTGCTCGTCGTCCTTCATGACCGCCTCTGCCGTCTCGCGGTACGATGCGGACAGGTTGCCGTGGTGGATGAGAAAGCGGTCCGGCTCCCCCTTCGCCTCGCAATACTGGCGCAGCGTGGTGCACACGGCCTCCGCCTCCTCGCGCGAGTTCACGAAGACGAGGCTCTTCTTGCCGCGCGTATGCTCGAAGATGTAGCCCATGCCTGGGTCTGCCAGCACAGGGGCCGTGTCCGTGGGGGCATCGAGCGGCCCGAGGGGCGGCATGCCCGCCCGCTCGTCCGCTGATTCGCCCGCAACGCCCGGCAGCGCGCCAGCGTCCGTTCCCAGGGTAGCGCCGTCCGCTCCTTGGACGCCCATGCCGCACGACCCCGCGAAGCCTTCGAGCCCCTGCACGTGCACCGCAGCACCGCCGTCCTCTTCGAACGGGGCGGACTCGTCAAGGCCGAACTTCGCGCGCACGGCAGCGCTACCGTCGTGGCGCAGCTTCGCCTCCTCCACGCCGAAGGCAGTCCTGTCATGCTTCGGCACCTCGCTCGCCTGCGGGCCGGTGTTGTAGAAGTGCTCCATGGACAGCCGCCACGTGCGCCCCGGCGCCTGCACTTGCGGGATGACGGTGCCGCGTCCTGTGCCGGCCGCCAAGAACGCACCCACGAGCTCCGGTTCGCCCACGGTGGCCGACAGCCCAATACGGCGCGGGTTCACACCCGCCATGCGCGAGAGCCGCTCGATCAAGCAAAGCGTCTGCCCGCCGCGGTCCGCCCGCAAGAGCGAATGCACCTCGTCGATGACCACATACCGTAGGTCGCAGAACAAGCGCGGGACGAGGGCATGCTTGCGCATCAGCAGCGCCTCGAGCGACTCCGGCGTGATCTGCAGAATGTCCGAAGGATGCTTGAGCAGCCGGGCTTTGTGCGATTGCGCCACGTCGCCGTGCCAATGCCACACCGGGATGTCTGCCTGCGCGCACAAGTCCTCCAGACGGTAAAACTGGTCGTTGATGAGCGCTTTGAGCGGCCCGATGTAGAGCGCCCCCACGGACGCCGGCGGGTCCTCCCAGAACTCCGTGAGGATGGGAAAGAACGCCGCCTCCGTCTTGCCCGATGCCGTGGACGCCGTGAGCAGGACGTTCTCGTCGGTGTTGAAAATGGCGTCCGCCGCGGCCACTTGGATGGCGCGCAAGGACTCCCAGCTGTGCTCGTAGATGAAGTCCTGCACGAACGGCGCGTAGCGTTCGAAGATGCCCATGGCGCGCTCCTAAATAGTGAACTCGGCGAAGAGGTTCTCGCCCTCCGGGCTGCCGTCCGCCGCGCCGTCAGGGCGCTCGAGCGCGGGAGCGCTCACGCGATGCGGGGCCGCAGGGGCGCTCCCGCGGTGCGAAGCTGCAGGAGCGTTCGGCGGCGCAACGTCCGTCCGCTCAGCGACGGCCCTCCCCACCGGCGCGCCGCCTGGCG
>DVLD01000198.1 GCA_018715725.1 Candidatus Aveggerthella excrementigallinarum | reverse complement strand
CGTCCCGTCCCCGCCGGCTTAACGGTATGCTTTTCAGCGCGCCTCAGCGCGAGGCGCCTTCCCACATGACACGAAAGGAGCGCGAAGGATGGGGCAGGATTCTCAGACCGCACCCGATCTGTTCGACGACGTCGACTACGATCCCTTGCTCGACCTCGAGCCAGACGAGGACGACCTCGACGACGGGGGCGGCCAGCTGGCGCCGAGCGGCGACGTGCAGGCAAAGATGCTCTACGAGCAGAAAGCGGACAACCGCACGCCCGAAGAGCGCATCGCCGACTTGTTCGAATCCCTCGAGCCGCGTCGGCGCGTGCTGCTCGGCATCCTGGACTACCTTGACGAGCCGAAGCGATCCGACGCGCTCCAGGACAAGGTCGTCGAACTGCAGGAGTACGACCATTCCGTCTACTCGGGCTACGATTACTCCCTCTTGCTCGAAGAGGCAGGGGCCATCCGCAAGGCGAGCGAAGACGGCTCCGAATTCGACGAGGAGGAAGAGCAGCTGCCCGACGTGGTCGAGGTCGACGGCGAGCGCTTCTACAAGCCCACCGACGGCAAGCAGGTCTTCTGGGTGGTCACCGACGAAGGCCGCGCCTACCGCGAAGCGGACGACCCGTTCGGACGCCTGACCGCCCTCCTTTCGAAGGACGAGTACTATCACGAGATCTATCGCGACGTGCTGACCGCGTGCGAGAGCGAGGCCGGGCAGACGATCGATGGCCTGACGGCCATCGTCGACGCCAACCCGCGCTCGAAGAACCCGCGCCGCCATAGCTCGTATTTCGCAAAGCACCTGGAAGATTGCGGCGCTCTTCGCTGGGCCGGCTCCTGGAAGACGACCGAGGTCGGCACGAAAGGCCTCGAACTCCTGCTTGAGCAGATGGCCGAGGCCGCCGAGAAGGCGGCCGCAGGCGAGGACGGCAACGTCGAGAACGACCGCGCGACGGAAGGAGAGTAGCCGTGGCTGAAGACCTGAACAACGAGATCGCGGAAGTGACCGAGACGGACGATACGTCAACCGCCGAGCTCATCGAAGTCCTGCGCCAGCGCTCTGCCACGTACCTGCTGCTCGCACGCCTATACCGCTCCGAGATCGACCAGCCACTGCTCGACGAGCTGCACGGCATGCTGTACCCGGCGGACACGGGCGACAAGAGCCTGGACACGGGCTACCTGTACATCGCCACGTTCCTTTCGAACTTGTGGACCGGTTCCGTCAACGAGCTGAAGGTCGATTTCGCACGCTGCTTCCTTGGCAACGGCGTGGACGGCTACTCCGCCGCGTACCCGTACGAGTCCGTCTACACGTCCCCCAAGCGCCTCATGATGCAGGACGCACGCGACGAGGTGCTCGCGGTCTACCGCGCGTACGGCATCAAGAAGACCGACGACTGGAAAGAGGGCGAGGACCACATCTCCCTCGAGTTCGAGTTCGAGCAGATCATGTGCGACCGCGCCATCGACGCGCTCATGGCGAACGACGAGAAGAAGGCCTTCGAATTGCTGAGTGCGCAGCTCGGGTTCCTGCGAGACCACCTGGCGTCGTGGGCTCCCATGCTGACGGCGGACATGAAACGCCGTGCGCAAACGAAGCTGTACCTTGGCCTGGCCCACCTGACCGATGGCTTCCTGCGCACCGACCTGCAGTTCATGGAGGATTTGCTCTCGTCGGAGGAGTAGCCCCACCCCCGCCCCACAGGCGCCCCCTTGCGCGACCGCGGCACGTTCGCTTCGGCGCGCGATGGGGCGCCTTTCGCGTCTTTCCCCATCTTTCGCGCACGTGCTTTGTCGCGCACGCCACAATCTTGCTACCATGATTATGCGCGCGAAAGCACGCCGTGCGGCAGAAGGGAGCAGCCATGGCACGCAATCACGCCAACTCGAACGAAAATCAGACGAGCTCGTCATGGCAGCCGGTTCAGCCGACCTCGCACGAAGAGCGCGTTCGCTATCGCCAACGGCAGTTCACGCCGATCATCGGCAGCGTCGTGGAAACGGGCAACGACTTCCGCACCTCCGCGCGTCCGGCGCAGTCCGCGGCAACGTCCCCTGCGTCAAGCACCGGGCATTCGTGGGCACCTTCTCGCGCGACAGCTCAGGCAGAGGCGGCTCGCTCAGGCTCCGCTCCCTCCAAAACGTTGCGACCGCGCCCCTCTCGCCGCTCCGCGGCGAAAAAGGCGGCGCACCGAACTCCTCCGACCAGCCCGTCCGCCCGCCCTCGCGCGGCCTCGAGCTCCGCGGGCACGGGGCACGCGCTTGCCGCGGCCATCATGGGCGCGCTCGCCATCCTGGTCGCGCCTTCGTCGTGGTTCTTCGCCTTCGTCCTGGCCGCCATCGCGCTGGCGCAAGCGAGCAAGGCCAAAAAGCTTGGTACGCGCGCTGCCGTCGGCCGCGCAATCGGCGTGCTTGGCATCGTAGCCGCCGCCCTTGCGCTGGTTGCCTCCGGGTTCGCTGGGCTGGACGACCTGTTTGACGGCCGCTCGTACCTGCAGCCGGTCGAATCCTACGAGGACGCCACCGACGCCTCCGACGAGGTCCTGGGCATGTTCAGCACCAACGGGTCGGAAGCCCGGGTCGAAGAGCTCGCGCGAGCGCAGTTCGACAAGCTTACGAACCCAGACGAAGACACCATTGATCGCGTCGCCGCCCAGCTCGACGCGTACATGCAGGAAGTGTACGGGTTCACCCACGCAGACCTGGGTTTGGACCCCACCGAGTCGGCACGATGGGCGCTTGAGGGAAGTACGTACTCCCTGAGCAGCGTGTTCGCATTCGACGACGACAAAGAGGGCTCCGCGTACGCCGACGTGACCGTACGCGACATAAGCAGCCTTGATGCCGCACTGTGGGATGCCGTGAGCAGCGTCGACTCGCGAACGCTTGAAGAGCTGCGCAACAACCCGGCAGACCTTGAGGTCGTCGCCTCTGCATACCGCGATGTGCTACAGAGCACCCCTGAGATGAAAGACCGTTTCGTGGACATCCAGTTCAAGCTGGAAGATGGCGAATGGGTGCTCGACGAGGACTACTGGGACAAAACGCTCGACAACCTTTATCACCTGTAAAAGCGCGTTCCGCTGAACCTCCTGCCCGCTAAAAACAGCGAGCCCCTCGGCGGAGTGGCTCGCTGTCTGCAGGGGGGGGTTAGGGGAAGCAAGCCACGCCCGCCGAGGGGCTCTTCTGTTGTTGGAGGGCCTGCGAAGCCTTCGCGCGCAGAGACCGGCGCGGGTCGCATGCGGGAAGTGGCCGCGCCGCACCGTCATCCTGCGGCCCGGGCGCGCCAGGCGGCCTCCGGGCGCCGGCGCCGCCCTCGCGCTGCCGCCGGTTTGCGGTCTGGACGCATCGAGCGGCCTTCGTGCACGAAAACCGGCCAAATTCGTGACGCTTTTGACGATAGGGACGCAAAATTCAGGCGAAAAGGCCCGGGAGGGGCGCCGCCGGAGGGCGGCGCAGCCCATTTCCCCAGTTCAGTGCCTCCTACTCGCCAGGGATCCGGGCGGGATGGCCGCGCTAAGGGCTGATTTCGCGTCCCTATCGCAAAAAGTGTCGCGGAAACGGGCGTTTTCCGTGCACAAAGCGTTGGCCGGGCCGGCTGCAGCCGGCCTCGTGCGAACATAGAAGAGCCCCTCGGCGAGAGTGGTCCGCGTTTGCAAGGGGGATTAGGGGGAACGGACCACGCCCGCCGAGGGGCTCTTCTGTTGTGGAGGGGAACCGGCCGCCGCCGGAGGGAGGGGAGCGGCGGCCGGGATGTGAAAAAGGGACTGTCCCTTTTTCACATCAGTAGAACATGAACACGGACAGGCCGAGCTCGTAGAAGGCGACGCGCAGGCAGACCGCGCCGACCACGGCGCAGGCAGCTCCCGCGGCGCCCAAGGCCAGCCAGGACTTGCCGCCCTTCTTCTGGGCGAGCACGGCGCAGGCGACCGGGGCGAGCGCGCCCACGACCACGATGCCGAGCCACACGAGCGGGGCGAGCTCGCCGGA
>DVLD01000197.1 GCA_018715725.1 Candidatus Aveggerthella excrementigallinarum | reverse complement strand
GCCGATGAGCACCGGGTTGTTCTTCGTACGGCGCGAGAGCACCTGGATGGTGCGGCGAATCTCCTCGGAACGGCCGATGACCGGGTCGAGCTTGCCGTCGCGCGCAGCCTGCGTGAGGTTCTGGCCGTACTGCTCGAGCGCTTCGAACTGCGTCTTCTGATCCGCCTCGGTCACGCGGGTATCACCGCGCAGGGCCTCGTAGGCCGACTCGATGTTCTTGCGAGTGACGCCCGCCATCGTGAGGATCTTGCCCGCCGGGCCCTTGTCCTCGGACAGCGCGACGAGGAGATGCTCGCTCGTGGCGTAGCTGTCGCCCAGCTTCTCGGCGGCCTTCACAGCGCCGTCGAGCACCTTCATGAGGTCCTGGCTGGGGATGACCTGCATCTGGCCGGAGACCTTCGGCATCTTGGCGACCTCGGCGTCGACGCTCGCCTTGATCTGGGCCGGGTCGGCGCCGATGCGCTTGATGATGGCGTTCAGGTTGTTCTCGCCCGCCTCCGTCAGCGCCTTCAGCAGGTGGATGGGCTCGACGGACGAGGCTTCCGCGTCGGAAGCGATGATGATGGCTTGCTGCAGCGCCTGCTGCGCCGTTAGTGCCAGTTTGTCTAGTCTCATAGTGCCTCCTTAGAGGTGACGGACGCTGCGCAGGGCGAGCGCCGTGGTGTTCTGGCCGGTCTGCATGAGCTCGCTCACGTGCGCCCGCGTCTCGAGCTCGTGGACGCGGTCGGCAAGGCGACGGACGCGCTTGTGCAGCGAGTCGATCTCTTCGTCGCGCTCGTCGAGGCGCCCTTGCAGATCCAGGATGCGAATCACGCCCGCAAGGTTGATGCCCTCGCCCGTCAGCTGGTTGATGAGCGTGAGGCGGTCGATGTCGGCCTGCGAGTACATGCGCGTGTTGCCGCTCGTGCGCTGGGGCGTGACGAGCCCTTTCTGCTCGTAAGCGCGCAGCGTCTGGGGGTGCACGCCCGCAAGCTCCGCCGCCACGCTGATCATGTAGAGCGGTCTGTTCCTGTCTTCCATCTCACGTTCCTTCTATCTGCACGGCCTTGAAGGCCGATGAACTTCGTGGCCGATCGCACCGACCGGCCGTGCGGCCCGGCAGCCTGACGCGGCTGTCGGGCACCTGCTGTTTACCAGGGGCGCGCCGGCTCGGGCGATGCCGCTTGGTAGGCCTCGAGCGCCTGGCGCTGCGCTTCGTTCAGGCCGGTGGGCACGGTGACCTCAACCTTGATGCGCAAGTCTCCGGTGCCGCCGCCCTTGACGCGCGGGGCGCCCTTGCCGCGCACCGTGAGCACGGTGCCGTTTTGCGTGCCGGCGGGCACCTTCACGCGGACCTTCGTGCCGTCAGGGGCGGGAACCACGACGGCGTCCCCCAACGCCGCCTCCGCGAACGTCACCGGCAGCGTGAGCACGACGTCGGCGCCTTCGCGCGCGTAGTACGCATGCGGCTGAATGCGCGTCACGACGAGCAGGTCGCCCGCCGCGCCGCCGTTCTGGCCCGGGCGGCCGTGGCCCTTGAAGCGCACGCGCCCGCCGTCCACGGCGCCGGCCGGAACCTTCACC
Organism: Candidatus Aveggerthella excrementigallinarum; assembly: GCA_018715725.1. Lineage (GTDB taxonomy): Bacteria > Actinomycetota > Coriobacteriia > Coriobacteriales > Eggerthellaceae > Aveggerthella > Aveggerthella excrementigallinarum. The sequence continues at coordinate 1,783 of DVLD01000197.1, read as the reverse complement.
GTGAGCTTCTCCCTCTCGGACTTGCCGGGCACGCGCAGCGTCACGTGCTTCTCGGCCCCGTTGAAGGCCTCCTCAAAGGTGACGGGCAAGTCCACGCTCACGTCCTCGCCCTTCACCGGGCGCGCGCCGCGCGACCCGCCGAAGCCGGAGCCGCCGAACGGGCTGCCGCCGAAACCGCCGCCGAAGGGATCGCCGCCTACCTCCTGGCCGTTCACCGTGACGTTCCAGCCGCTGCCGGCGCCGCCGCCGTTGCGCAGCGCCTCAAGGATGTCGGCCCAGCTGCCGAAGCCGCCGAAGCCGGAGCCGCCGCCCCCGAAGGGATCGCCGCCGCCGAACGGGATCTGGTTCTCGTTCGCGGTGCCGTACTGGTCGTAAAGCTTGCGCTTCTTCTCGTCGCTCAAGACTTCGTAGGCCTCGTTGATTTCCTTGAACTTCGCCTCGTCGCCACCAGCGTCCGGGTGGTACTTGCGGGCGAGCTTGCGGTACGCCTTCTTGATCTCTTCCGGTGTCGCCGTGCGTGAGACGCCCAAGGTCTTGTAGTAATCAGGCGTGGTTGCCATGGGTTATCGCCTCACTTCCTCTCTCTATGAAGGAGGCGGACCGAACGCCCGCCTCCTCTCGTGTTATTCCTCTTCCGAATCCTTCGGTCGTTTCGGGCCGCCGGTGGTCACGGTGACCATGGCGGGGCGGATCACCTTGCCGCCCATCTTGTAGCCCTTCTGGTAGACCTCGGCCACCGTCTCGTCGGGGACGGTCTCGTCCTCGACGGTGCCGACGGCCTGCGCCGCCAGCGCGTCGAACGCCTCGCCCTTCGGGTCGATGGCCTCGACGCCGCCCGCCTGCAGGACGTTCACGAGCTTCGCGTGAACCGCCTGCACGCCGCCGAGCAGGTTCTCGGAGCCGTGCTCCTCGGCGTAGGAGATGGTGCGCTCGAAGTCGTCCATCACCGGCAGGATGCTCTCGACGAGGCTCTGCGCGGCCAGGGCCTTCTCCTGCTCGCGCTGCTCGTTCATGCGGCGGCGGTAGGTGTTCCATTCCGCCTGGAGGCGCAGGTGCTTGTCCTTCCACTCCTCCACCTCGGCGCGGGCCAGACCCAGCTCGTACTCGAGGTTCGGCGTGGGTTCGGCTTCTTCGGCCTTCGCAGGCTCGACGCCTTCGACCTCGTCGACTTCTTCGGCGACGTGCTCGACGTTCACGACGTCGGCGCCCTTGTAGGCAGCCTCCATGACCTCGCTCACGGCAGAGGTACCGCCGACAGAGGTGTCGATGAGGCCGGAGTCAGCGTAGTCGTTCTTGGCCATGGTTACTTGTTCTCCTTGTCGTCGTCGACCACTTCGTAGTCAGCTTCGATCGTGTCGTCGTTGGTGGGCTGCTGGGCAGCGGCGCCCTGCTGGCCGGCCTGCTCGGTGGAGTAGACGATCTCCGCCAGCTTGTAGCCCGCCTGCTGCAGCTTCTCGGTCGCGGCCTTGATGGACTCGACGTCGGTGCCGGACAGCGCGCTCTTCGCCTCGGCGATGGCGTCCTCGGCCTGCTTCTTGGCGTCGGCCGGGACCTTGTCGCCCAGCTCGGAGAGGGTCTGCTCGGTGGCGTTCACCAGGGAGTCGCAGGTGTTGCGGGCCTCGACTTCCTGCTTGCGGCGCTCGTCCTCTTCGGCGTGCTGCTCGGCGTCCTTCACCATGCGGTCGACTTCCTCGTCGGTCAGGGCGGTGGAGCCGGAGATGGTGATCTGCTGCTGCTTGCCGGTTCCGAGGTCCTTCGCGGAGACGTTCACGATGCCGTTCGC
>DVLD01000196.1 GCA_018715725.1 Candidatus Aveggerthella excrementigallinarum | reverse complement strand
AGGTACCGTGCAAAGCAAGGACGAAGACACCATGACCGATTACATCAACGAGTACTGCATGCACACCGCCACGTGCGGCGAGCTGCGCATGGAGGACGTCGACCGCGAGGTCGTGCTCACCGGCTGGGTGTGGCACAACCGCGATCACGGCGGCCTCATCTTTATCGACCTGCGCGATCGCGCGGGCTACACGCAGGTGGTTGTCGATCCCGACTGCGTGAGCGCCGACGAGTTCTCCGTGGCCGAGCATCTGGGTCGCGAGTACGTCATCAAGGTGGCGGGTCGCGTGCGCGCCCGCATGGCCGACGCCGTGAACCCCAACATGGCCACGGGCGAGATTGAGCTGCTGGCCACGGGCCTGCAGGTGCTGAACACCTCCGTCACGCCGCCGTTCTCCATCGAAGACGGCATCGAGACCGATGAGACCACCCGTATGAAGTGGCGCTACCTGGACCTTCGCCGTCCGGAGATGTACGCCGCCCTGCGCCTGCGCCACGAGGTCGCCCAGGCCATGCGCGGCGCGCTCAACAAGCGCGGCTTCCTGGAGGTCGAGACGCCCATCCTGGCGAACTCCACGCCCGAAGGCGCGCGCGACTACATCGTCCCGTCCCGTCCGAACCCGGGCAAGTTCTACGCGCTGCCGCAGAGCCCGCAGCAGTTCAAGCAGATGCTCATGTGCGGCGGCATCGAGCGCTATTACCAGATTGCTCGCTGCTTCCGCGACGAGGACCTGCGCGCCGACCGCCAGCCCGAGTTCACGCAGGTGGACATCGAGATGAGCTTCGTGCACGGCGACGACGTCATCGACATGATGGAGGGCGTCATGCAGGAGACGCTCGAGGCCGTGGGCGTCGAGCACGCATTCCCGCTGCAGCGCATGCAGTATTCCGAGGCCATGCGCCGCTTCGGCTGCGACCGCCCCGACGTGCGTTTCGGCATGGAGCTCGTTGATCTGACCGACATCGTGAAGGACTGCGGCTTCAAGGTCTTCTCCGGCGCCGTGGCCAACGGCGGCATCGTCAAGGCCATCAACGCCAAGGGCGCGGGTGACTGGAGCCGTGGCGAGGTGGAGAAGCTGGCCGACATCGCTGCTGCCAACGGCGCGAAGGGCATGGCCTGGATTGCCTTCACCACCGACGGCCAGGAGAAGAGCCCCATCATCAAGTTCTTCACGGATGAGGAGTTCGCTGCCATGAAGCAGGCGCTCGACGCGCAGCCGGGCGACCTCATCCTGTTCGCGGCTGACGTGCCGGACACGGTGCACGCGGTGCTCTCCGCGCTGCGTCTGCATATGGCTGATGCGCTCAATATCCCGCGCGAGGGTCATGCCCTCCTGTGGGTCGTGAACTTCCCGATGTTCCGTTACGACGAGGAAGAGAAGAAGTACGCCGCCGAGCATCACCCGTTCACGCACGTGCGAGACGAGGACATGGACAAGATCGAGTCCGCCCCGCTCGAGTGCGGCAGCTACTCCTACGACCTGGTCATGGACGGCTTCGAAGTGGGCGGCGGCACCATCCGTATCCATAACGCCGAAGAGCAGCGCCGCGTGCTGCGCGTGTGCGGTCTGACCGACGAGCAGATTGACGAGAAGTTCGGTCACCTGATTCATGCGCTCGAGCTGGGCGCTCCGCCGCACGGCGGCATCGCGCTCGGCCTCGATCGCCTGGTCATGCTGTTGGCGGGCAAGGACTCCATCCGCGACGTCATTGCCTTCCCGAAGACGAGCTCTGCCTCCGACCCGATGACGGGCGCTCCGTCCGAGGTCACCGGTCGCCAGCTCAAGGAAGTGAGCCTGCGCATCCTGTAAGGCGTGCGGGCGGCGCGGCGGGCTTGCGGGCTCGCCGCAATTGCTTCGAACGAGCGCAATGCTCGATAGCGTTCCGGACGGACGCAGGGTCCGATAGCGCTCTGGGCGAACACAAGGCCCGATAGCTCGAGGCGCCTTCTCGCTCTCCCGAAGGGCGAGAAGGCGCCTCGATTGCTATCAGGCCCTGTTTGGCGCATTGCAGAGCTGCGTTGCGCTGCGCGATGCCGTGCAGCGCTGCATCGCGCGCACGGTGGCGCGGGCGGCACGGCGGCGTCGCATCGCACAGCGCAGCGGCGCGGGCAGCACGGCAGCGTCGCACGAGGCATGGCGCAACGCGGGGCGTTGCGCCACGTAGGGCGAGTTGCAAGATGCGGGGGCGCAGTGCCTTGCGTTGGCGCTGCGTCGGTGCGCCTACAGTAACTTTGCTGCCAATTTACGACCTTTGCCGCAGCGCGGCTTCGTGAGCGGGCAGTGTTTGCCGCAGCACGTGCAGTGGGGAATTGCCGCTTTCGCGCCTTTCTTGCTCGTGGCTTTCGCGCTGTTTTTGCCGGACGCTTTTTCAGCCTTCTTCTTGGACTGCTTGTCTTTCGTGGATTTCGCCATGGTCTCCTCCTCTGTTTCTCGCTCGTAATGATACCAAATAGGTATCAATTAGCAATGGCTAACTCATACGCGGGGTGAACGCGTGCGAAATCGCCTGCCAGCGGCAAGGGCGGCGGGAAAAGAAGAGGGAAATTCTCATGGCAAGAGCCCGCAATACAAATTTCATGAAATCAAAACAATACTTGAATTCAATTGGAAACATGGTAAAATTGCCGCCGTTATTCTGTATTTGCGAGCGAGAATGGACAAAGAGCATGGATCTTGCGAAACAGGCTAAGATTGTGGATAGCATCCACGATACGTTGAACGATTTCGTCGGCCAGCGTCTGAAGGTGCGCGCCAATATGGGGCGTTCGAAAATCGTCGAGTGCGAGGGCGTCCTGACGCAGGTGCACCCGCAGCTGTTCATCATGGAGGTGGACCGCAAGCGCGGTCGCACGGCGCGTCAGTCGTACCAGTACGTCGACGTGCTGACCGGCATGGTCGAGCTTAGCCAGGACGGCGAGCCGCTCTTCGCTCCCTTCATTGAAGAGGATGAGGAGGAAGAGGCGAAGGCTCCGTCTGCCTCGCTGCTGTAGAGGCCCTTCGCTAGGGTTCCGCGCTCAAGGCGACGATGGGTGGCGCGCTCCTTGTCGCGCAGTGCGCTGGTGACTTTTGTCGCCCTTGTGAATGGCAGCAAAGATTCCGCTTGACAACAGACTGGCAATCGGGCAATATACTGCTTCGCGCTAAGCAAGCGCATCACATATGGGGCATTAGCTCAGCTGGGAGAGCGCAGCGTTCGCAATGCTGAGGTCAGGGGTTCGATCCCCCTATGCTCCACCAAACTTACCGGGCTGGATAGCATCCAGCCCGTTTTTATTTTCTCGGTTGGAAGTTCCGTGGGCATGTGAGGATCGAACCCGCGAGGGGCGGCCGTTTCTCATGCTACGTCTTCCACGCCACGACAAATCCTCGTCGGTTTCGCGAGATTGCAAGGCGTTTTATCTCGCGAAACCGACGAGGATTTGCATAAGGATGCCGAAGGTGGGCGGTGGTCGCGCATGCTGGTACAATCGAGCCGTTCAATTTCCGCACCGAAAGAAGAGGGAGCATGAAGGCACTCATTCCTGCCGCCGGCATGGGCACGCGTTTCCTGCCGGCCACGAAGGCGCAACCGAAGGAAATGCTGCTCGTCGTTGACCGTCCGGTCATCCAGTACATCGTCGAAGAGGGCCTGGCGTCCGCCGCCGACGAGGTCGTCATCGTGAACAGCCGCGAGAAGAAGTCCATCGAAGAGCACTTTAGCCCGAACCCGGAGCTCGTGGCCACCCTGCGCGCTCGCGGCAAGGACAAATACGCCGACCTGGTTGAGCAGGTGGGGAACTACAATGTCTCCTACGTCTACCAGGACGAGCCGCTCGGCCTGGGCCACGCCATCTACTGTGCGCACGAGAAGACCGGCGACGAGCCGTTCTACGTGCTGCTGGGCGACGTGCTGGTGCCTGACAACAAGATGCTCCCGCGCATGCAGGAGATTTCCGATGCGCACAATGGCGCGAGCGTCATCGCGGTGCTGCCGGTGCCGGACGATCAGGTAAGCCGTTTCGGCGTCATCGCAGGCGAGGCCGTTGCCGACGACGTGTGGAAGGTCGACTCCCTGGTGGAGAAGCCGGCGCTGGAGGACGCGCCGTCGAACCTGGCCGTGTTCGGCCGCTACCTGCTGAGCCCGCGCGTCATGGAGCTTTTGGCTGACGTGCAGCCGGGCGTGGGCGGCGAGATTCAGCTGACCGACGCGTTGGATGCCGTGCTGCAGGAGGAAGAGATGTACGCGCTCATCATCGACCCGGCCGACGGCTTCGACACCGGCACCGTCGACAGCTGGCTCGAGACGAACAACATCCTCTACCAGCGCAAGAAGAACGCGTAACGCACGCTTCGCGCATCATGATCGGAAGGCCGCCTGCGGGCGGCCTTCCTGCGTTTCGGGCGGCAAGATGACGCGCTGAGGTTCGGCGTGTTCGGTGATTCGGCCCGAAAGCAAGCGAGCGGCCGTCCCTGCGCACGAGCACGGGCGACCGCTGTGCGTTTATGCGCGCGAGGGCTTACGAGCCCATGTTCGAGAACCGCTCGACGGCCTTCGTGAAGCTCTCGATGGTCTTGTCGGCATCGCCGTGCTCAATTCCATCGCGGACGCAGTGCTTGATGTGGCCTTCGAGCACCACTTGCCCCGCCTTGTGCAAGGCGGACTTCGCGGCATTGATCTGCGCGAGCATGTCTTCGCAGGGAACATCCTCGTCCACCATGCGGTCAATCGCTTGCACCTGGCCGATGATTTTCCTGAACCTGCGATGCAGATTTTCAGCGTCCATGCACTGTCTCATGCGTCCTCCCGTTTCTCGTGTCCCTGCAAGTATACGCGCGGGGAAGAAAAAACGTTGCCCTGTAGCTGAGCGCGCGGTACTATCTCATCATACCAATACCCCCATAGGTATAAAACCACGGATAACAAATGAGGGAAAACGAGAGAACGATTGAGAGCGGGGTGCACGGCATGGGGTGTGGGAGCTGCGAGAAGGAGCATACGACGCGTCAGAGGGACGGCAAGGGCGGCAAGGACGGCAAGGACAGCAAGGACAGCAAGGACA
>DVLD01000195.1 GCA_018715725.1 Candidatus Aveggerthella excrementigallinarum | reverse complement strand
TTCTCCCGGAGAGCTGCTCAAAGAAGAATTCTTGGAGCCGATGGGCCTTTCGCAGTATCGGCTTGCGAAGGAAACCGGCATTCCTGCCCAGCGTATCGGGCAGATCGTGCTAGGCAGGCGTCGTGTCACCGCGGACACCGATCTGCGCTTGTGCCGGTTTTTCGGTTTGAGCGATGGCTACTGGCTGCGTGCTCAGGCAGCTTACGACCTGGAGCTCACGCGAAGGAGTATCGGCTCTGATCTTGACCAGATAACACCGTGGAAGGGTGCTGTCATAGCACGTTGAGCGAGCCTCGCTGCGCACGCGCAAAACAGCGCCTTGCGTGCGTGTCCCATAGCGACCTCCTTTCAGAGCATGCACCATGAGGCCGCATGCTCCTCTCGTACCTCGCTATGCTCCTGTCGTAGTTGGTGGCACTCCCGTCAGGCGAAACGCGTTGTGGGGTGCCCGCCGTTCGAACATCATGAGCCCGTCAGCACATTCGCTCGGCAAGCCGCCGGGCTGCGAGAAAGGACGGGTCATGATTGCTGCAAGCCAGCTTGCCATTCTTGTTTCCGCCATTGCGCTTGTCTGCGTGGTGAGCATGATGCTCTATGTGCGCGGCGAGGCGACGCGGAAGCGCGTTGCGGAGCTCGAACGGCGCGTGGACGAGCTCTCTTCCGCGGTGGCGAACGGAGGGCGGTAGCGATGGGCGCCATCATCTTCGACGCTTTGAGCGACATCGCTCTCACTATCGTTGACATGATCTTCGCCCGGAAGACGGGCGTGCGCGAAGGCGAGAAAGGAGCGAGCCATGATGATGAGCGATAGCCCCGTCCTTTCGATGGAGGGGGTCTGCCTCTCCTTCGGGGCCAAGCGCGTGCTCGAGGGGCTCACGTTCTCCGTGGCGCGCGGCGAGTGCTTCGGCTTCCTCGGTTCGTCGGGAGCGGGCAAGACCACGACCATCAAGCTGCTCACGCGGCAGCTCAAGAAGGATGCGGGGCGCATCGCGCTCTTCGGCCGCCCTATCGAAAACGCCTCGGACGCCGACTACGAGCGCATCGGCATCCTCTCGGACACGAGCGCGCTCTACGAGCGCATGAGCATCGAGGACAATCTGAAGCTCTACGCGAAAATCCGCGGGCGCGGTGAGGGCGACATCGGGCGGCTGCTAGAGCGCATGAACCTTTCCGATGACCGCAAAACGCTCGTCAAGAACTGCTCGAAGGGCATGCGACAACGCGCGGCGCTCCTGGCGGCGCTCATTCACTCGCCAGAGCTGCTCTTCCTTGACGAGCCAACGAGCGGCCTTGACCCGGCTGCCCGCGCTGAGGTGCACCGCATGCTCGCGGAGCTCAAAGCCGCCGGCACGACGGTCTTCCTCACCACGCACGACATGGCTGAGGCGGACGCGGTATGCGACCGCATTGCCATCCTCGACGAGGGGCGCATCGTGGCGGAGGGCGTTCCCGCATCGCTTAAACTGAGGTTTGCGCGCAATCGCGTCGTCATGGCCACTCGCACGCGTGGCATGGTCACCACGACGAAGGACGCGGCGGCCGCCGACGAAGTGCGCGAGCTCTTCGCCTCAGGCGAGGTGCTCTCCATCCATTCTGACGAACCGAACCTCGAGGAAGTGTTCCTCGAGCTGACCGGAAGGGAGTTCTGACGATGAACGCCGCTATGAGAAAGACAGGGGCGCTCCTCGCCAAGGACTTCGCCGACCTGTTCAAGAATCCGACCCTGCTCGTCGTGTGCCTGCTGCCTATCGCGTTCATGGCGCTCTACACGTTCATGATCGGGGACGCCACGAGCGACGCGGGGCTGACCGCCGAACAGCAGGATGCCGCGAGCCCGGTCATCCGGCAGTTCATGCTGGGGTCATCGCTCTGCATGACCGTTGGCATGGTGTGCACCATGACGGCGCTCTATGGCATCGCCGAGGAGAAGGAGAAGCGCACGCTGCGCACGCTCATGCTCGCCAACGTGGGCGCCTCGCAGGTCGTCGCCTCCAAGGCCATTGTGGCGCTTGTGGCGTCGACGGTCGTGAACGCCGCCTGCTTTTTCGTGGCGGATGGAGAGCCTGGCCTGCTCGGGGCCTATCTGGCGCTCGGCATCGTGGGGTCGCTTCCGATTATCCTGTTCTCGCTCGTGCTCGGCCTTGCGTGCCGCGACCAGATGACCGCGGGCGTCTACAGCGTGCCGGTGCTGCTCGTGGCGCTCGTCCCTATGTTCGGCATGGCGAACGAGACGATTGAGAAGGTGTCGCACTGGCTGCCCACGGGCGGCGTGTACGACCTGATCGGGCTCGCGATGGACGGTCGCCTGCTCTCGCAGGATGCGCTCGCGCCCCTCGGCGTGACGCTGGCGTGGATCATCGTCGGCGCCGTCGTGTTCGCCATGCTCTTCAAGAGGCTCGCGCGCGACAACTAGGTGATGGGGCATCCGTTCTCCGGCCGCCTGACACGCGGCAGCAAGCGCGACATTGTCGTGCGTTACGAGCGGGATGCCTGAATGGTGCATCTGCTCCGTGTAGGCTGCATTCATTCGGTTCTTTCGCCCGAAGGTTTCGGGGATTGCCACCATGTGGCTATCAGGAAAGGAGCTCTTCCTCCGGCATGACAGCGAACCAGCGCGGAGGATACGACCGAAGAGAAGGAGGCCCTCATGGCGAAGATCTCTCGAGGCGAGAACGGGCTGCTCATCGACGGCGCGCCGTTCGACCCGAGCGGCATCCAAGAGCTTTCCGACGAAGAGCTCGGGCAGACGTCAGGTGGCATCACGGTGATCCAGCATTTCGACGGCAGCAAAGTCGACAAACTGCGCTGCTGTCAATGCGGCGGCGAAGATTGGGGTCTTATCAGCTGGCGTGCCGACAACTAACTCTGGGTGCGCTGCAAGAAGTGCGGCTGGGAAGATTTCGCCGAGTTCTACTAGGCCGTTTGCGCGGTGCTTACACACCGGTTTTTCAATGCGAAGGAGAACGCGATGAGCAATTCCGAACGTGACGCCACGGGCAAGATGCTGGAACCGGCCGACAAGGTCGAGCTGAACGACGTGGATATTGCCGAGGTTTCCGGTGGCGCAACGGGCGGGCTCTATCCTGAGAAAATCCACTGGGAGGATCTCGTGGAATGGCGCGTGCGGTGCAGCAACTGCGGCTCGAGCTATGTGAAGAGGAGTTCTGGCTACGAGTGCATGGTCAGCGGTCTTCGCGCAACCTGCGATTACTGCGGAAGCTCCAGCGTCGAAACGCATTTCATGATGATGATTCAGGAGGGGTATTACCCGTCGTCGCAGTTCAGGTAAGCGAAGGTACGCGTGCTAGTTTTGCTCGGTCGCCTCAAGGACACAGACGCCGTAATCCAAGGAGCCCAGCGACCGTTCCGACGGGCGTAGGGGAGAGGCGTTCGGGTATCCCACGTGCTCGCGCTCCTTGGGTGCAAGCATTCCGTCGGCTGCTCGAAGTGTCGCAGCGGCAACGTTTCCCGCATGAATATCTAAGGGGGTGCATGATTAAAACGGGCAGGGTGGACAGACTGTCGTCGGCTTGCCCGTCCTGTCTATCGTAAGCCCCCGGTTGGTGCCATGGTTGGCTCCAACCGGGCAACGATTCTACGAAAGAGCCCCTGCGAACAGGGGCTTTGTTGGTGATGTGGCTATTCTTTGCTCACTCCCAAGCAGCTCGCCGACGTGACGGGCGAGCACGAGGGATCCATCACGCGCGGCATACGCGAGGGGCGGATCCCCGCCGACAAGGTGAACGGTCGCTGGCGGATCTGCCGCG
>DVLD01000194.1 GCA_018715725.1 Candidatus Aveggerthella excrementigallinarum | reverse complement strand
GGGGCGGCGGTCGGGCGAACGGGGTGGGGTAGACTGAGCCGGAAAGACGGCAAGAAAGAGGTCCTCATGTTCCAGAGATTCGCCCACAAGCTCCAGACGTTCATGATCGGGCGCAACGGCCCTGACGATCTCGTGCGCTTCAGCCTGGTGGTCGCGATCGTGCTCATGGTTTTGAGCATGGTGCTGCCCGACGCCACAGCGCGCGCCGTCTTCTCGTGGTTGGCGCTTGCGGTCATTGTGTACGGGTACTTCCGCATGATCTCGAAGAACGTGAGCAAGCGCTACCAGGAGAACTGCGCGTTCCTGCGCGTCTTCAACAAGGTGGCGGCGCCGTTTCGTCGCGCGGGCAAGCAGGCCGAGGAACGCAAGAAGTACGGCAAGACCCACCATATCTACCGCTGCAAGAACTGCGGCCAAAGCCTCCGCGTGCCGAAGGGAAAAGGCACCATCAAGGTGACGTGCCCGAAATGCGGCACGTCGTTCACGACGAAGTCGTAAGAAAAAGCTGCTTGCATATTCCCGCTCAATCAGCTTATAATATTGCAGCTGCTTTTCGAAGCGGGCATATGTCCCCATAGTCTAGAGGTCAGGACGCGGCCCTTTCAAGGCTGAGACACGAGTTCGATTCTCGTTGGGGGCACCATTGAAGTTGCAGGCCAGGTGCTTTGAGCTCCTGGCCTTTTTGTCGCAAGTCGTTCGTGAATGTTTCCCCCTTGCGCTTAATGCGCGATACAATGCATGAATACCTGAGTAAAGGAGCGAACGTGGCAGACACTACTGTCGAAGGCGCAATCAAGGATGTTGCCGTCCTTATCCCGTGCTACAACGAGGCGGTCACCATCGCTAAGGTGATTGATGACTTCAAGCGTGTGCTTCCCGACGCCGACATCTATGTGTATGACAACAACTCCACCGATGATACGGGCAAAATTGCTGCTGAGCACGGAGCTATTGTGCGCACGGAGACGCGTCAGGGGAAAGGCAACGTCGTTCGCCAGATGCTGCGCGACATTGACGCGCACTATTACATTATGGTCGACGGTGATGATACATACCCGGCTGAAGCGGCGGTCGATTTGCTAAAGCCGTTGCGCGCCGGACAGGCCGACATGACGGTGGGCGATCGTTTGTCGAACGGGACGTATGGACAGGAAAACGACCGCGCCTTCCACGGATTCGGTAACAACCTGGTGCGTTTCCTGATCAAGCTCATCTATGGATTCGAATTCCATGACGTCATGACGGGGTATCGCGCGTTCAATCGCGTGTTCGCCAAGACCATGCCGGTCCTCTCTCCCGGTTTCGAAATTGAGACCGAGCTGTCTATTCATGCAGTGGACAAGCGGTGGCGCATCACCGAGGTGCCTATTGATTACCGCGATCGCCCCGAAGGCAGCGAGAGCAAGCTGTCGACGTTCTCGGATGGATTCAAAGTGCTTCTGACCATCATGTCGTTGTTCAAGGACTATCGTCCGCTGGCGCTTTTCTCTTGGATTAGCCTGGTGTTTTTCGTTCTTGGCCTTATTGCGGGCATTCCGGTCATCGTGGAGTACGCGCAGATCGGCCTGGTTCCGCGCCTTCCTTCCGCCTTGCTTGCCGTCGCGCTTGTGTTCGTGGGGTTCATGAGTTTGGCATGCGGCCTTATTCTTGATACGACGGTGAAAGGCTATCGCAAAGAGTACGAACTTGATGTCACGTCGGCGTACGAGCGGTATCACCGAATGTAAGTATGCAAAGTCGCTAACCGGAGAGCGCGTCGCCTCGGCGGCGCGCTTTTTCGTGCGGCGCTTGTCGTCTTTTTCGCCGAACCATGGGAAGTGTTTGATGGCGTGCGTCGGGGTGCTTTCGTGCCCTATAATGCGACTTCATGAAGAGACTCATCGCACAATTCATGAAGTTCGGTGTGGTGGGCGTGATCGCCTTCTGCATCGACTACGGCATCCTTGCGCTCTTGACCGAAGTCTTTGGCGTGAACTACCTGGTAAGCGCGACTATTTCGTTCACGGTGTCCGTCGTGTTCAACTACGTGGCGTCCATGCGCTATGTGTTCACGCACAAGGAGGGCATGAGCAAACGCCGTGAGTTCATTATTTTCGTCGTGCTCTCGGTCATCGGCCTGGGCATCAACAATCTGTGCATGTGGGCGGGTGTGGAGCTGTTCGGCATCCATTATCTCATCACGAAGATCGGCGCGACCGCCATTGTTATGGTGTGGAACTTCGTGACGAGGAAAATCTTCCTGGACGCGGGAGAGTAGCAAAATCGCATGGTTCAGCGTCGCGACAACACTGGCTACGACCCGTTTGAGCCGGGGCATTCCACGCCCGAGTTTGAGCAGTATGCGCGCGAGAATTACGCAGCTCATGCTCGCCAGCGCGGCGTCCAGGGTTCAGCCCGGGTGCAATCGCCTCGGCCTCGACAGGTGAGGCCTTCAGCATCTGCTGACTACGAGCAGTCTCGTCGGCCTGTCTCGTCCGCTTCAGTCGGGAAGGGCAGAGCATTCGTGTCCATGGTGCTCGTTGTTCTTCTTGCCATGTGTATCGAGGTGTTCGGATTCAACCTTGCGTTTTTCACGTCGTGGCTGTATCCGGACGAGGGATCGTACCTGGTGAACGGATCTGATCCTGCTGCGATTGGAGAGCTGACGCTCGACGCTAGCTCCAACAGCTTCGAGATTACCGGGCTTGACGCGACAATTGACAGCATCCACTTCGCTCCGACGATTCTCAACGAGGACGTGCTTGAAGTTGCCGACGACACCATCCAGGTGGTCATGTACCTGCAAGACGAGGGCAACGCGAACTACTACGCGCTTCCCGCCGTTACGGTCGATCCCGATCGCCCCGCAAGCACGTACATCGGCCTTGAACCGGCAGGAAACTGCCATTCCATTCGCGTGACGTTCACGAACCTTGCGACCATCGGAGCTATTGCCGTGGACGACATCTCGCTCAACGCGCATGTTCCGTTTTCGCTCGACCCCGTTCGAGTTGCGTGCCTTCTTGTCGTCCTGTCGTCACTTGCCGCCTTGCAGCCGAAATCCCGGGCATATGCGCTCATTGTGGACATGCGGTCGAACAAGGTCAAAGCGCTTGTTGTCGGACTAGTCGTTTTCGAGATCGTCGCGGTGTTTTTCCTGGCGTTGCAGAACACTCACTTTGTGAACATGACGATGACGCCCGAGACGGAAAGCTACTATCAATACCAGAAACTTGCAGAAGCGTTGGCGCAGGGGCATCTGTACTTAAACGATGCCCCGAGTGATGCGCTGCTCGCTATGGACAACCCGTACGATACTGCGGCGCGAGCTGCCGACGGCGTGCCATTCTTGTGGGACCACGCGTACTTCGAAGGCCGGTACTACGTGTACTTCGGTGTCCTGCCGTGCCTAGTGTTCTTCCTGCCGTACTACCTGCTGACGGGAACGCATTTTGCCACATGGCTTGCTGTCGCCATATGCGCGGCGGTCTACGTGGCGGGGCTCGCCTACCTGCTTGCTCAGATTTGCAAGCGTTGGTTCCCGCGCACATCCATCGGCGCGTTCGTCATTCTTGACGTCATGTTGTGCATCGGCGGTAGCGCGCTCATTTTGGTACGAACGCCGAGCATGTATTTTCTTCCTGAAGCCATGGGTCTTGCGTGCGTCGCGTGGGGTCTTGCCTTGTGGATTCGCGGCACGTCCCAGGGCTATATCGACACCCCCCGCGTTGTCGCGGGAGCGTTCTTGTTCGCGCTCACGCTTGCGGCTCGTCCTCAGATGGTGCTTGGAGCGGTCTTCGGCCTGCTGCTGTTCTGGCCGTTCTTGAGGGTATCGAAGGGCAATCGCCAGCTTCGCCGTCAGGCGTTGCGCGCATTTCGCGCTGCCCTTGTTCCGTTCGTTGTCGTGGGCGTCGCGGTGCTTGCATACAATGCGGCGCGCTTCGGCAGCCCGTTTGATTTTGGCGCGAACTACAATCTGACGACGAACGATATGACGCATCGCGGGTTCCATGTCGATCGCATCCCGTTTGGCCTGTTCGCGTACTTGTTCCAGCCGCCGAGCGTGAGCAGCCAGTTCCCGTTCATGAACCAGACGTATCTCGACCCGGCGTATCAAGGCATCACGATTTACGAGCCGATGTTCGGTGGTTACTTCTTCTTGTACCCCATGACGCTCGTGCTGCTCGCGCTGCCGAAGGCAAGGCGCGGTCTACAGGAGAAAGGCCTGTTCGTTCCGTTGCTCACGGCGCTTGGTGTAGCGTTCGTGCTCGTCAATTTCGACTTGCAAGGAGCGGGCATTCTTATGCGCTACATCTGCGACTTCGGCATCTATATCGCGCTTGCCGCGTCGCTTGTGTTCCTCGAGCTGCTGCAAGTGCGCTCTTCGCGCCCGCTCACGGAAGGGTGGACGACGGACTTGTACGGGGGTTCTGCAATGGTAGCGCCTTCAAACCCTGCTTCCAGCGGCATGACAGTGTCTGTGTACCGTATCTCACTGTACTTCGCGTTTGCTTCCTTGGTAGTCATGGTGGCTGTCGCGGTGTTGCTGTGGGATGCGTTCGGCATGTACTAGTCATTAGACCGCACCGAACGCGGCGTTTGCGCTACACTGCCGTTATCTGTGCGAATGGAGGATTATGAAAGCGTCGGTCATCGTCCCTGTCTACAACGCCGAGACGTACCTTGGCCAGTGCCTGACGAGTCTCTTTGAGCAATCATTTGATGATTTCGAAATCGTGTGCGTCGACGATGGGTCGACAGACGGGTCCCGCACCATTTTGCAAGAGGCCGTCGCTGCGCATCCCGGGCGCCTTGTCGTGCTTGAGCAGCAAAATGGTGGTCCTGGAGCGGCGCGCATGGCCGGCATCGATTGTGCGCGCGGTGAGTACCTGTTCTTCCTGGATTCCGATGATTTTGCCGAGCCCGCGATGATCGAGCGCGTAGTGGGTGCATTGGATTCCACGGGCGCGGACGTGGCAATTTGGGATGTTTGGTACCACAACGAGCGTTTTTCTCGGCGTCAGAATCCCCCTGCAGGTACGTTGCGCCCCGACGCGTTCCCATGTGAGCAAGGGGTTTTCTCTTGGAGGGACAATCCGGACGAGATTATGGGCGCTTTCCAGAATTGGCCATGGAATAAGGCTTTCCGCGCAACGTTCGTTCGCGACAACGATATCGCGTTCGGTCCGTTTCATCGTACGGAGGACTTGCAATTTACGGTAAGCGCTTTGGTAAGCGCCCGAGCAATAACATACGTGGACGAACGCTTGGTGAACTATCGCATCGGTCGCTCTGATTCAGCCATGGGCGACAAAGACTCGCATCCGTTTGACGTTATTGATGCTTTCGCGCTTCTGAAGCGTTGGCTCGAAGAGAAGGGTGTATACGATTGCCTCGAGCGTGGTTTTGTGAATTGGGCCGCATCGGGCGTCATGTACACGATTAATACGTTGAACACGCTCGAGGTGTACAGGCTTGTGTGCGAACGCTTGCTTGAAAAAGGTGGCTTTGACGAGATTGGCATCTCGGGTGATGCCGTACGCCTTGTGAGAGGTGGCATCGCAGAAGACCTGCGCGTTTTGCGCGAGCAGGGTCCTGATGGCTATGCGTTTTATCGAAGCCGAGTCTTGAACGTGTTCGTTGACGATTTAAGCGCAAAAGACGACTTCGCCCAGACTGAGATTGCGAACCTGCATGGTTCGTGCGATGCGCGTGGCGAGGAGATTGATCGGCTTTATATCGAATGGGATAAAAGCAACAAGAGGCTTGCCGAGATGGAAGAGCGCCTGAATAAGATCGTCGAAGAGCATCGTGGCCTTGAACGTCGTTACCACGAGATGGAAAACGCAGCGGAGCAGAAGATAGGCCGTGCAGTGTGCGCCATTCCGCGTGCTGTTCAGCGGAGGATTCTGGAAAGAAAATGACCTCCTGCCTTTGCGTGTTGCGCAAACGGACGAGATAACGAGAGAAAGAGAGCAACCTATGGCGAAATACGACTACCTTATCGTTGGCGCGGGCCTCACAAGTGCGGTCTTCGCGCATGAGGCGGCGAAGCTGGGCAAGACGTGCCTGGTCATTGATCGGCGCGACCACATTGCCGGCAACGTGTACACCAAAGAGGTCGAAGGCATCAACGTGCACGTGTACGGTGCGCACATCTTCCACACGTCTCTCGAGCCGGTGTGGCGCTATGTCAATCAGTTCGCCGAGTTCAACAACTACGTGAACAGCCCGGTCGCCGTCTACAAGGACGAGCTGTATAACATGCCGTTCAACATGAACACGTTTTCCAAGATGTGGGGCGTGCGCACGCCCGCCGAGGCGAAAGCGAAGATTGAGGAGCAGAAGGCTGCCGAGGCCATCGACGAGCCGCAGAACCTGGAGGAGCAGGCGCTCTCCCTCGTGGGCCGCGACATCTTCGAGAAGCTTGTGAAGGGCTACACGGAGAAGCAGTGGGGTCGCGACTGCAAGGACCTGCCCGCTTCCATCATCAAGCGCCTGCCGGTGCGCTTTATCTACGATAACAATTACTTCAACGACCGTTGGCAGGGCATCCCGATGGGCGGCTACACCCAGATGGTCGAGAAGATGTTCGGCGACACGGAGATTCGCCTGGGCATGGAGTACAAAGACCTTATCGCGCAGGAGCCCGACATTGCCGATCGCACCATCTACTGCGGCCCGATCGACGAGTTCTTCGACTTCAAGCTGGGCAACCTCGAATACCGTTCGCTGCGTTTCGAGACCGAGGTCGTCGACGAGGAGAATTGGCAGGGCAATGCCGTGGTGAACTACACCGAGCGCGAGGTGCCGTGGACGCGCATTATCGAGCACAAGCACTTCGAGTACGGCACACAGCCGAAGTCCGTCATCACGCGCGAGTACCCTGCTACGTGGGAGCCGGGCGACGAGCCGTACTATCCCATCAACGACGAGCGCAACACGGCGCTTTATGCTGAGTACGCGAAACTGGCCGAGCAGGAGGGCGACATCGTGTTCGCTGGCCGCCTGGGCGGGTACAAGTACTACGACATGGACAAGGCCATCGATGCTGCGTTCGATCTTGTGAAGGCCGAGTTGGGTGTTGATTTGCGGGCGTAAGAGCGGAAGGCGCGCATAAGACGAAAATGCCGGGCAGCCACGATTCGTGCTGCCCGGCATTTCCATGTCGTCTTAAAGGATGTCACGTTGGATTATGGCGATAAGCTTTGTCATCTCGGCGCGCGTTACCGTCGCGTTGGCGGCTTCTGCGCTGGGGGCGGAATTGAGAACGCCATGCTTCTGACACCATGCAACGGGGCTCTCAGCCCCGTTCTGGCTATTTCCGCCTTTCTGGCAGGTTACATAGCGCGCAGCAAACTCAGCAAGCTCTTCGATTGTGGCGGAATCGTTCGGCCGGAACAGTTCCGATTGGTCTGCAAGGACGATACCGTTTTCTACCGCCCAAGCAACGGCGGGAGCGAAGAACTCTTCGGGTGGCACGTCGTCAAATGACGCCAGCGTGATGGGTGCAGGTCGGTCGGCTGCTCGCCAAAATATCGTGATTGCTTGCGCTCGCGTTACAGGGTCGTTTGGGCCAAACCCGCCTGCATCATACCCGCTGATCAGGCCATGCTCGGTGACGTAATCGTAATATCCGGGCAAGACGAACCAGTCGGAAGGTTGTACATCAGAGTGGTAGGAATAAACTTTCTTGAACAAACGTGCGACGGCGCGCGCGAGCGCGACATGCGAGGCCGGCTTGTCGAGCGCAAGCTCCATTGATCCATCCGCTTGCTTTTCTGCGGCAAGGAGCTTGTGCGATATGCACCATTCGACAGCAGTGCGATCAGTTTCGTTCTCGGGCATACTGTCAGCGTAGGAGGTGGCATCGACGGGATGGTAGCCATTGGCAGAGGGCTTGCGCCATGACGAGAACGCTCGAATGATTTGCGCGAGCTCAAGACGGGTAGCCTCTCGGCCTGCTTCATACGCCAAGTTCTCGTGTGCAATGCCGCTTTCGATGCCCCATGCCATCGCCTGCGCTGTCTCGTCCGCGCACTCCGGTGCCTTCTTTGCAGCGGGCTTGCCCACGCTGCGCCAAAGGGCGAGCACGACCGTTCCGATGGTAACGGGCTTTTTTAAATCTTTGGCGCTCGTGTGTTTAAGAGC
The DNA here is from genome assembly GCA_018715725.1 of Candidatus Aveggerthella excrementigallinarum. Classification (GTDB taxonomy): domain Bacteria; phylum Actinomycetota; class Coriobacteriia; order Coriobacteriales; family Eggerthellaceae; genus Aveggerthella; species Aveggerthella excrementigallinarum. The sequence goes on along the minus strand of DVLD01000194.1, from coordinate 40,573 downwards.
CAGAATGTCATTGTCTTCCACGAAGTCCGTATATTCCATGTTGCGGTATGCAAAGCAGACGTCTTCGACGGAGCCCTCCATGCGCTTGTGGCCTTTTTCAATCCACAGCGCCTGTTTGCACACGCGCTCGACCTGATCGATAGAGTGCGAAACGAACAAGAGCGTGGTGCCATGGTTCTCGACCAGGTCGTTGATGCGCCGCTCGCATTTTTCCTGGAACATGAAGTCACCGACGGAGAGCGCTTCGTCCACAACGAGAACGTCAGGTGTCGTGGCGGTAGCGATGGCGAACGCGATGCGGGCGACCATGCCCGACGAATAGTTCTTGAGCGGCATGTCGATGAACTCGCGAACTTCCGCGAAGTCGACGATTTCATCGAAATGCTCGTCAATGAATTTCTTGCTGTAGCCAAGGAGCGAACCGTTCAGGTACACGTTCTCTCGTGCAGTCAGGTCAAGGTCGAAGCCTGCGCCGAGCTCGATGAGCGGGGCAATGGAGCCATAGACCTCGCAGGTGCCATGCGTAGGCTGCAGCACGCCTGAAATAATCTTGAGCAGCGTCGACTTGCCCGATCCATTCGTTCCGACGATGCCATACACATCGCCACGATTGACCGTGAAGGAAATGCCTTCGAGCGCTTTGAACTCTTTGAAGAACAGTTTGCCGCGAACGAGTGCGATGAGGTACTCCTTCAGGCTGTTGAGCTGTTCGTTGGCGATGTTGAAGACCATGTTGACGTCATCGACCACGATGAGCGGTCGCTTTGCGTCTGCACAGTTGGAGTCTTTCGCACTCTCGCGCAGGGTGTCCACCATAATCCGCTGCTCCTAAACGTAGAAGATGAACTTGGACTCGACTTTTCGGAACACCAGGAATCCGACGAGGAATGTGATTGCCGCCATGCCGAAGCACACGAGGTTTTCGGTTAGGCCAGGATGCGTGTTCCACATTACAATGTCGCGGAAGTACGTGATGTAGTGGTACATGGGGTTGAACTCCATGGCCTGGCGAATCCAAGGGTCGAGTAGGTCGACAGGGTAGAAGATGGGAGTGGCATACGTCCAGGCGGTGATAACGACGCCCCAGAGATGGCACACATCGCGGAAAAACACTGCCAGCGCCGCAAGCAGCAACCCGATACCCGATGAGAACAAGAGCACATAAAACAGCAGCACGGGCATCAACAGTAGGTTCGGTGTGGGCCAAACGTGGAAGAACAGCATAACCATGACGACCGCCACGAGCGAGATGGCAAAGTTCACCAGCTCGAAGGCTGCCTTCTCCAGCGGGAAAATCATCTTCTCAACGCGAACCTTCTTGATGAGGGGCGCCGCTTCAATGATTGACCACATAGCTGCGTTGGTAGAGTTCTGCATGAGGCTGAACATGACCGTTCCCAGAATGAGGTAGAGCGGATAGTTCTCGATATTGCCGAAGCGGAGAAACATGCTAAAGACCGCCGAGAGAACGATCATCATGAGCAACGGGTTCAGGATTGACCAGAGAATGCCCAGGACACTGCGGCGATATTTCAACTTGAAGTCTTTTGAAACGAGCGAGAACAGGATGAACTTGTTCTTGCTCCACACAAGCTTGCGGATTTCCTTGGTCGACATAGGTCTCCTTGGACGGGTCTCGTGTTCCAATGTTTCAAAGCGTCTATTATACGGTAGCGGATAGCGAGATGTTGTGCGGGCATGCAATCGGCATGAACTGTTGCCTTCTGGAAGGCAAAGCGCTTCGCAGCTTGGGTTCCCTCTGTATGCTACTATGGCAGCGTTATGTACGCCGAAAAGGGGAGACCACTTATATGGCAGACGAAACCGCACGTCCTCTCATTTCTCTACTGGTTCCTATCTACAATGTTGAGAAGTACTTGCGCGAATGCTTGGATTCCGCGCGCAATCAAACACTTGAGGACATCGAGGTCATTTGCATCAACGACGGATCGACCGACTCGTCTCCCGACATCATTCGTGAGTACATGACCGCTGATGGGCGTTTTCGCATGATCGACAAAGAGAACTCCGGCTACGGTTCGTCGATGAACATGGGCCTGGATGCTGCTCGCGGTGAGTACGTTGGCATCCTGGAGTCGGATGACTTCCTCGATGCCAATGCGCTCGAAGAGATGTACAAGGCGGCGTGCGACGCGGATGCCGACGTGGTGAAAGCGGATTTCTACCTGTATTGGTCGCAACCCGAACCGCGCGACGAGCGTTTCGGCTGGGTCGCGAAGGAAAAGGCCGGCCTCAACAATCCCCAGGAAGACGACACGGTGTACTACCTCAAGCCGTCCATCTGGTCGGCAATCTACAAGCGCCCGTTCCTGGAGTCGAACGACGTGCGCTTCCTTGAGACGCCGGGTGCGTCGTACCAGGACGCCGGCTTCAATTTCAAGGTGTGGACGTCCGCAGAGCGCGTGGTGCTGCTTGATCGTGCGTACCTGCACTACCGCCAGGACAACGAGGCGTCTTCCGTCAACTCGCCCGGCAAGGTCTACTGCGTGTGCGACGAGTATGCGGAAATGCTGCGCTACCTAGACGCGCGTCCCGAGAAGAAAGAGCGGCTACTGCCTGTCCTTGTGAAAATGCGCTATGACAGCTACATGTGGAACTACGAGCGCTTGTCTGAGCCACTGCAGCGCGAGTTTGTCATGCGTATGGCGGAGGACTTCCGCAAGGAAGACGCGGCGGGCATCACGGATTACGACCTGTTTGAACCGTGGAAGAGGGCGGACCGCAAGTTCATCATGGATCGCCCCGATCTCTTTCATCTGCAGCGTACGGAGCATGCGAAGCCGGGAAAGCTCAATACAGCGAAACGGTATTACGAAATGGGGGGCTTCCCGCTTCTGCTGGATATGGTGAAGAACAAAATCGGTCACTAGAGGTTAAAAGCAATGCCGCGCATTTCCGTTATCGTTCCTGTATACAACGTTGAGGAGTATCTTGCATTGTCTTTGCAGTCGGTCCGAGATCAGGATTGGCACGACCTGGAGATCATTTGCGTCAACGATGGCTCAACCGATGGCTCTGCCGAGGTGTTGCGCTTGTTTGAGCGAGCGGACGAGCGTATTACAGTCGTCGAGAAAGAGAATGGCGGCCTGTCGTCGGCGCGCAACGCTGGAATCAAAGCGGCATCGGGGGATATCGTCTGCTTCCTGGACTCGGACGACTTGCTGACGGAGAACGCGTGCGGCACCATCGTGCGCGCGTTCGACCGGACGGGTGCCGACGTGGTCACGTATGGCGCCATGGCCTACCCGGAGTTCCGCAGTTATCCGTGGCTGGAAGAAGTGTTAAGCCCGCGCGACGTCGACTACGAGCAGTTCTCGACCGACATCCTGTTCAAAGAGCAGTCTCGTCCGTTCGCGTGGCGCACGGCCTGTCGTCGTGATTTCCTGCTCGAGTCCGGCGTCCTGTTCGACGAGACGCTGCCGTTCGGCGAGGACCAGCTGTTCCATTTCGCCGTGTACCCGCGCGCTTGCCGCACCTCGCTCATTTCCGACAAGCTCGTTCGGTATCGCGTTTCGCGCTCTGGGTCCCTTATGAACACCCGCCTCCACGATCCGCTCAAAATGGCGCGTGAGCACGCGAACATCATCCGCCACATCGTTGCGGATTGGCGCGACGGTGGTTTTCTTGCGCGCTATCCGCGCGAGCTGCTGCTGTGGACGGTCGATTTCCTGGGGTTCGACATCCTTCAGCTTGACGAGCCGGGTCGCACGGAGATGCTCGATGTCATGAAAGGCATCTGGGCAGAGTCGTTTGATGCGGCGACTATTGATGCGTGCGCGGCGGTCGATGACGCGCGTGCGCGTATCGTTCAAGCCGTCTGGAGCAATCGTTCTCTTGCATCCGGCAACGCTCGTCGCGCCGTTGTGTATCGTTATTTCTCGTGGAAGTATGGCACGCGCGCGGCGCTTGGCCGCGTTCTCGACGTGGCCAAAGGCTCCGGCCCAATTGGCCGTTTGCGCGAGTCTATCGCGCATTCGCGCCGCGCCGAGATGGAAGCCTATCATGACGAGGAGGCGTGGGAGCTGTGCGACGAGCGCGAGCGCGCAGCCGCCCTCGAGCATGTGAAGCGAGAGCTTGGCAACGCCGCCCCCGCGTCTTCATAAAGCAGAAGCGCCTTGGGCTCGATGCCCCTGCCTTCGGGCGTGGGTCATCGGGCGTTAGCCTCGCTCCAGCGAGCGCCCCATGAGCTTGTCGAGCTTCTTTGAGTCGAAGCCGAGCGCATGCAGCGCGAGCGCCATGCGATAACGTTTGCGCGTTGCTTGCTCGTGGGCAGGGCAGCGTTGGGAGAGCTCGCTGCGAAGTTTCTTGGCGCGCGTCATGCCGCGTGCACGGTCGTGGTCGTAGATGAGCGCGATGTTGTAGAGCGTGTGCACCATGAGCTCGATTTTGCGAGCGAGATAGCGCTTGACGCGAGGGTCGAGCGCGCGCTGTGCCTGCTCATCCTCGTACCTCACGATTTCCCTGAGCACGCGCATGTGGTCGTCCCACCGTTTGACGTAGTTCTCCGCGCTCACGCTTTGCGACGCATTGCCCACGAGGTACTGGTAGACCTCGTGGCTGTGGAAGGCGATGGTGCGGGCAGGCACGGTGGCCTTGACGACGTATTCGTAATCCTCGTAGAACGTCTTCTCCAGGAGCGAGACCCGTTCGGAGCGTAAAAGTTCAGTCCGGACGCTGAGCGTGTGGATCATGACGTACGATTCCGTGTCGTGCTCGCAGCATACGTCGGGGAAGGAGACCGTGGCGCCTGTCGGCACGTAGCCGGGCAGCTCGAACAGCTCGGATTCGCCGGTGATGAGATGGACTTCACGTTTTAGGTCGACGACGAGGTCCGCCTCGGAGGCCGACATGACGTCGAGCATGGCATTGAGGCCATCGGGGTTCACCCAATCATCGCCGTCGACGATGCGAAAGTACGTTCCTCCAGCGTGCGCAAGCGCCGCGTTTACGGCAGACCCATGGCCGCCGTTCTCTTTCGTGACGATCTTGACGACATTGGGGTTCTTTCGTGCGAAATCAGCAAGGAGGTCAGGGGTGTTGTCGGTCGACCCGTCGTCGACGAGCACGACCTCGAGCCTGCCGACAAAGCGAGGGTCTCCGTAAGGAGGCAGGCTGCGGTCGAGGTAGCGTTCGACGTTGTAGCAGGGGACGGCTATCGTAAGAACGGGCGCCATAACCTCACCTTTCCGACTTAATCTTCGTGAACAGCGATCCGCCGCGGTTCCGCGCGATGTGGATGAGCCTGCCGAGCGCGGTGCAGAGCAATGCGCTGCGCGTGCGCAGCGTCGCGAGTCCCAGCGAGAGGGCGCGACTGTTGGATGCTCGGGCGCCCGGTATCAGCTCGCGATACAAGTCGTCTTCGAAGAGCCGACGGCACCAAGCGCGCCGATCGCGTCCGCTCATGCCCGCGCGTGGGTCGCAGTTCCTCTCAAGCGCCGAGAGGACATAGCGGCCGAACAGCGCGCCCATGGTCGCGCGCGCTTCGGGGGTGTCGAGGCCCCATCGGCGCTGTTGCGCGAAGATGGATTCGATGCGTCGACGATGGAGCTCGAAATAGCGGGGAACGAACTTGTTCGTGAGGTTTGATGCAGTGCGCTTGGCGTAATGGTAAGGGGTACCCGGCAAAAAAGCTGCATCCCGGACGGTTTCGAAATACTCGACGTTGAACACGATGTCCTCAATCAAAGGCGCGTCGTCTTCGAACTCGAGTCCTGCCGCTCTGATGCGGTCAAGGCGATAGAGCTTGTTCCATGCATACCCGAGTACGGTTGCTTGCTCGAGGTCGAGCACCTCGGCGCGCAGCGATGCTTGCTCGAGGTCGCGATGCTCCGCGAGCTCGATAGGATGCGCGTATTGGAACGATCCGTCCGGGGCGTAGTACTCTTCGGCATGCCCGAACAAGACGACATCGTAGGGTCGTTCGTCGATTGCGCGCTTCGCGCATTCCAGCAAGCAATCATCGTAGCGATCGTCAGGGTCGGGAAACCAGACGTACGCTCCATGTGCGCGATCGATGCCGGTGTTGCGGGCAGCGGAAAGGCCCTTGTTGACGGGGTGGGAGACGACCGTGATGCGTTCGTCCTTGCGCGCCGCGTTGCGTGCGATATCGGCGCTGCGGTCGGGCGTGCAGTCGTCGACGACGATGAGTTCCCAATCTGGGCACGTCTGAGCCTGCACGCAGGCAATGGCTTCCGAGATGTAGCCCTCCACGCCATACGTGGGCATCACGATGCTGAATAAAGGCATGTTGCGTTTCACGATAGAGCCGCCTCCATTTTGGGAACTTGACCGTTGCAGTTGCCCGAAGGCGATTAGGTTGCCCGCTGGGATTCGAACTATTATACATGCAGCTACCTGCATTGGAGCCGATTCCGAACAAGAGGTTTCGGGCCGCAGTCGACGCGAAAAGCGAGGGTGCGCAATAGTCCATCGTGTGCGTTTCGGATATACTATCCACATTATGAAGACATTAGCTATCATCCCTGCGTTCAACGAAGAAGGCAGCCTCGCCGCAACCATCTCAGAGTTGCAAGATCGTGCTCCTGAAGTTGACTACGTGATTGTCAATGACGGATCCTCGGACAAAACGCGCGACATTTGCCTTGAGAACGGGTACAACTTTCTTGATCTTGCAGTCAATCTGGGGCTTTCTGCTGGCTTTCAGGCGGGAATGAAGTATGCGCTCAAGCATGGATACGATTGCGCGGTTCAGTTTGACGCTGACGGGCAGCATCGGCCCGAGTACATCTCCGCCATGGTTGAGCGCATGGAGAAGACTGGCTGCCAAATCGTGATAGGGTCTCGCTTTGTTGAAGAGAAAAAGAACGTGTCGGCGCGTATGGCGGGCTCGTCTCTTATCAAAGCGATGATTCGTCTTACCACCGGAAAAACGATTTTTGATCCGACGTCCGGCATGCGCTTGTTCGACAGGAACATGATTGAGCGTTTTGCAAAAGAAAAAGATTTTGGCCCCGAGCCCGACACGCTTGCGTACCTTATTCGCCATGGTGCGCGCGTCGAGGAGGTTCAGGTTGCTATGCGCGACCGCGTGACGGGCGAGAGCTATCTGAACCTGGCAAAGTCCATCTCGTATATGCTCCGTACGTCCATTTCTATTTTGTTCGTCCAGTGGTTTCGGTGATGTAGATGAGCGTTGTTCTGCGTGTCTTTTTGGTATTGGTCGCCATCGCGGTTCTTACCGTGATTCTGCGCAAGCTGCGCAAGTCTGAAATCCAAGTCATAGACTCTGTGTTCTGGTTCTTCTTTGCGGCGAGCTTCGTTGTTCTGGCGGTGTTTCCGCAGATTGCTTTCGTGTGTTCAGGTGCGCTTGGCTTTGAATCCCCGTCAAACTTTATTTTCCTGTATGTCATCGGCGTGCTGATGCTTCGAGAGTTTTCGCTGACGGAGAAACTTGCCCGGCAACGGATGAAGCTGAACGCGCTGGTTCAGGAAATCGCCATTAAAGACAATGGCATGCGGGAGGACATCGTCGAGAAGAAGCAATAATCGACCCGCGAAACCCACGACGGGTGCTGCTTGCAGAGGGTGCAAGCACATGGCGAGCGAGGGCGATTCGTCCAAAGACGCCCGGTCCTTTACGCAGACTGCAGCCTCCTCTGGACGACCAATGCGGCGATTCCAACAACTATGCCAACGGCAAACGCGACGATAATGACGACGTTGATTCCGTTCATGTACAGGGCGCTCATGAAATAATCAGCGGAAGCAATGCATGAAGCAAGTGCTACAACGTTGATCAACACCGCTAGGAAGAATTTCCTCATGACGATGAAGAGGTCGGTCAGCAGGTAGTCCAAGGCCATGAGCGAGGCGGCAATCATGGCGGGTGTGATCATCCAAGAATAGTCGCCAATGCTCGAACCGTACACGAGCTCTATGACCGGCGCGCCAAAAGCCGCAGAGAGCGCCACGCAGATTACGATGACGCCAATAATTCCAGTAATGAGCTTTTTCAGTTGAGAGCGAAGCTCGCTGTTGTTGCGAGAGCTCCAACTTCGTGCAATGGGGACCAGGAATGGACTGTAGAGATAGTTTGCCATCACCTGAACCAAAACGCAGGGAGTCGCCACTGCGGAGTATATTCCCAAAGCCTCTTCTCCATACTGGATGCCAAACCATTGGCGCGCTATGGTCGAGACGAAACCGTACGCAAGAATCGCGATAACGCTCGGCGCACAAATCCTAAAAAGGTCAATGCAGTTTTTCTTGGTGATGCTGACGCCGACCGTGTCAAGCTTTCGCGAATGAGGGATGTCGTACAGGATTGTTACTGCTGCGCAGCTAACAAACATGGCAACGAAGGCTACGACAAGGTTGTCGGTTGCGAGCAAGGACAGCGCGAAGGCGGCGAGGGAAAGGATTCCTCGCATTCCTTGAGAGATGCCGATGAAGTCCATGCGTAGCGCTTTCTGGTCGATGCCGTACAGCACGTTTGAGAATGACTCGTCGGCCTTAAAGAGAAGGAACGCGATCATTGCGATTCCTGTGCCAACGCTGGGCGCCACGGCGAACGAATAGGCGCTGCACAGAACGGAGGCGAGCACGACGGTGATGATGCGAAAAGCTATGTAGTTTTCAGAGGAGAACTGACCTCTCACATCGGAGATTTGAAACGTCCTGACGTTGTAGGTTGCGAGGCCGGTGAAAATGTTTCCTGTAGCCATGGCGAACGCAAGAATGCCCGAATTCTCATACGAGGTGGAGAGAATAACGACAAGAATGGTGGTAAGCCATTGGCAGCCTTGGTACATAAGGCAACCAACGGTGTTCCAAACCAGGTTCTGTTTGAGGGACAGTTCCTTCATGCGGCATCGTCTCGCTCGAGCGTTATATGGTGACGTTACAGCGACGATGCGAGAATGTGGGCGATTCTCTCGCTGGCGCGGCCGTCTCCGTACGGATTGCTCGCATGCGACATGCTGCTATATGCGTCAGAGTCCTCGATCAGCCGTCGACATTCCGCGTAAATCGCCTCTTCGCTCGTTCCGACGAGCTTGAGGGTTCCTGCTTCGACGCCCTCAGGTCGTTCGGTGGTGTTCCGCATGACCAAGACGGGCTTGCCAAGGCTGGGGGCTTCTTCTTGAATGCCGCCGCTGTCGGTGAGAATGATAAAGCTGCGAGCCATAAAGTTGTGGAAGTCGATGACCTCCAGTGGGTCGATGAGCCTGACGGACGGGCAGGAAGAAAGCTCGGCGTCCGCGACTTCGCGCACTGCCGGGTTGAGATGGACGGGGTAGAGGACCTTGATATCGTCGTTCTCTTCGGCGATACGGCGTATTGCACGGAACATATGGTGCATCGGATCGCCAAGGTTCTCTCTGCGATGGGCAGTCAGAAGAATGAGCTTGTCGGTGTCCGAGAGTTGATCGAGCATAGGATGGGAGTAGTCGCTGCGCACAGTGGTTTTCAGCGCGTCGATTCCCGTGTTGCCCGTGACGAAGATCCGATCAGGATCCTTTCCTTCGTTTACCAGGTTGCGCTTCGACGCCTCGGTCGGGGCGAAATAGAAGCGGGAAACAATGTCCACAGCTTGGCGATTGAACTCTTCTGGGAAAGGGGACTCGAGATCGTATGTTCGAAGCCCCGCCTCAACGTGCCCAACCGGAATATGAAGGTAGAAGGCGGCGAGCGCCGCGGCGAAGCTCGTGGTGGTGTCGCCATGGACCAGGACGATGTCAGGCGTGCAATCTTCGATGACGCCTTTGATCTGAAGGAGCACTGTCGCGGTGATGTCGAACAGCGTTTGGCCTTGCTTCATGATCGAGAGGTCGAAATCCGGGTGCACGTCGAAAGCGTCAAGCACCGCGTCCAGCATCTGGCGGTGCTGTCCAGTGACGCAGACACTCACGTCGAAATCTTCAGGATGGCGTTTCAGCTCCAAAACAAGCGGGCACATCTTAATGGCTTCCGGCCTTGTGCCGAACACGAGCAAGACTTTCTTCATGGCGTGATGCTCCATTTCTGCGTTGGGTTCCAGATGGCAAATTATCGAATCGTATCAGCGTTTAATTTTAATCAGCAAGGTTCTGAGGTCGCTTACGAGGATTCCACACATGAGCGAGAAGCGGCGAGGCAATCGAGACTCGTGCTCTAGCTCTCGGCGAAGAATCTTCTTGGTAAGGCGCCTGATGTCAAGCTCCTTTGTCTTGGACAGGCTCCGTTCATGGAAGCGGTAATAATAGGGCGCCTCGTCGATATAGCGTAAGTTGAAATAACGATACGAGCGCAACCAGAAATCGTAATCTTCCACCAGGAACAGTGTCTCGTCGTACCCTTCAAGCTTTTCGTGAACGCGCTTGCGATACATGAAGCACGCCCTGACGACGTTAATGATCGGAAGAAAGTGCTTCGAGGTCGTGATTTTTGGGAGGTTGAGCGCATTGCCGTTTTCGTCAACACAGTTTATATCGCAGTACACGACATCGACCGCTGCGTCGTCATCCAGCGCGCGAGCCATAAGCCCGATAGCATCGTGGCGAAAATAGTTGTCATCGGACGTCCATGTGAGGTAGTCACCGGTCGCAAAGGAGAACCCCTTGTTCAAAGAGGCGGGAAGCTTAAGATTCTGCTCGTTTCTGTGGTATGAAATACGAGAATCCCGCCGGACATACTCTTCGCAAATCTCAGGCGTGCTGTCGGAAGAGCAGTCGTCAATGATGATCAATTCCCAATTGTCATAATCTTGCGCGATGACGCTTTCAATCGACTCACGAATAAAGCGCTCACCGTTGTAGCTTGGCAACACAATGCTAACTTTGCTCACGGTTACTCCATGGTGGTCTCTGCTGGCGAAAACTAAACAGATATTGTAGCGGTTTTACCTTGCGCTCGGTCTAAATGGATCGAGCGCATATCGGTTGCGGGCGGTTAAGACACAGCGGTGATTCGATACAGTCTCATATCGCCCTCGCTCAGCACGATTTCGAAGCCCGGCGTCTCGTCGTTGACGGCGTCAATGCCTCTCCAGTCGTCTTCAACGTACGAGAACAGATACCGGCTCTTGCGGTCATCGTCATTCTGGTCGAGCTGAATAAGGTAGGTTGCGCCAGTTGTCTCGACCGCGGCTTTGACTGCGTTGTCCTCGGCGATGTCGTCGAGGTGGTATCTAATGGCAATGCTCTCGTCGGTTTCGTTCGTGCCAATGTAGCCGTTCATGTTTCGGTAATATGCGTTCAGTCCATCCACCGAGAAAGCAAACGCCGATCCGTCGTTGGGCTCGTTGATCACGAGCGAATCTTCCGGGATGATTTCAAGGGCATCTTGCACGAACTCTCGCTCCTCGGCGCCGTACACGTTGTTTTCAGTCACGCGGTACGCAGCTTCGATCTCGTTACGCTCGCAACCGAAGGCAGTATCAGCGTTCAGGTACCCAGCTATCGAGAACTTGGGGGCGCAAATTACTACCAGCGCTAGGAGCGATACCGCGTAGAAGAGGGGCCCCTTGGAGAATGGAGCCGTTTGGTGACGGGAGAGGGCTTCATGCGCTTTCTCGCATGCGAACGAGCCTACGGAAGACAGGCCAAGCGCCGCCAATGGAATGGCGAACAACGCCATGTTCGCCGCGATGCGCATGGGGTCTGTGTACCAAAAGCCAGAGAAGAAGTTGCGAATGGGGCTCTCGGTCACTGCGCATGCGATATAGATGACGGCCATGATGGCATACGAAGCAGTCATCCAAAAATGGCGTCGATTGACGATTGTTTGAACAACGCCAACAACAACCAGCGCGCCTAAGAGCAGCTGGGCGGACGTCGAGCGGAAAGACAGGAACAAAACGTTTGCGACCGCTTGGGCGGTGTTGGTGAACGGTGTCCAAGGATGCATGATGACGGTTTGAAGCGGAGGAAGGTGATAGCACACCACCCACAGGGCAAGGAAAGCGACCGAGAGTCCGGCGGCGATTACGATAGCCCATCGAGGGCCATTTTTTCGGGAGCCGAAGCGATTATCGGCCTCGCTATATGCTCGCCAAACACAGTAGGGGATGAGGAACGTGCCGGCGGTGAACACCGCATTCGGCTGGGTAAAGGCGAGTGCGAGCAACCCGACGATGAAGAGAGCGGCATGCACGCCCCTCTCGAGCCTGGTAGCGTCTTTCGACGTGATGGAGATGAACAGAAAGATGATTAGGGGTGTGAAGCAAAGCGCCATGAAGTTTGGGAAGATGGGTCCCCAGTGCATGATTTTCCACGGAAATGAAGCGAACGCCATTGTCACGAATGCGCCGGCAAGAACGGTCTTCTGGTCATTGCGAAAGATCTTATCAAGAAGCAGGTACATGCTCGAAGGAAAGACGAAAGCCGCAAGGAGCGTGTTCAGCGCATTGGATGCAACGGTCACAGGCGCCCCCAAGCACGAGGAGATCATGGCAGCGGCCGTGTGCCACGCGGCTGGGTAAAAGCCCCCGGTAGTGGTCAGGGGATTTGCGAGATCAGCGGCGGATAGGTACGGTGTGCTGCCGAAGCACGACCAAACGCCCGATTGCAGAAAGGCTGACAGCGTGTTGAGGTGGTAAACGTTGTCGTATTCCTGAACGAAGGAATCGGCTCCATCGAGGTTTTTTACGAACACAAAGAACGTCATCGCCGCGCCGATGCCGACATACGGCGCAAGACGCTTCCACGAGAATTGGTCGTGTCCAGGGCGTTTTGCGAAAGCCGCGCGGTGTGCTCGCTTGCTGTCGGATTTCTTGAGCATGCGCGAAGCTGCAAACAAGACCCCGCCGACCAAGAATGCCGGCAAGAACACGACGAGCCATGAGCAGGGAACGTCAATTATCTCGTAGGATATACACGCTACGACGTATGCGGTAATGCTGAACAAAGGGGCGAGAGCCAAGCTCGCAACCTTTGAGCGCAGGAAGGCGTGGATCGCAAGAAAGCCTGGCAGATACAGGAAGATTAGCCCTGCGATCAAAGAAAGAAAGAACGTTCCCCACATATCACTGGCCTTTCCAAGCGGTTCTCGGTGCTTTTGGTGCGTTTGGATGCTAATCGGACGCTGATCCGTCTTAGACAAAAAATCGTAACCCCACCGGGGCCGAAATCCAAGTGTCAATCCTGGCGGGGGCTGCGGTTGAGCACGCCGATGCAAGGGCGGTGATTCGATTTGCGGTGCGGCTGCGACAAAGGCTCGTTCGCATTGCGAGGTGAAAACTTTGCTTAATTGCCGACGATGCTTTGCTGCTGAAAATGTATTAAGGTATGGCAGCGGTGTTAAGGAGCGGCGCCGTCGAGGCTGTTGTGACAAAGTGGGGGAGGACGCTTATGCCGGCCTATGAGCGCTTGTATGCCTATGACGTGGTACGTGTCATTGCCATGTTTTTCGTAGTCGCGGTGCATTCTTTGATGGTGGTCGATGTGAGCTGGGCTACTGGCTCGCTCTATGTCTCGGCGTTGCAAGCGCTGTTCTTTACTGCCAATGCGCTGTTCTTTCTGCTCTCAGGCAAATTCAACTTGCGAGAGAGAAAGGGCGACGATGATTTGAAACGGTACTATCTCAAGCGTGCTCGCAATTTCTTGCTTCCGATCCTGGTGCTGTTCTTCGTAAGAACGCTGTATAACCTTGCCCCAAATTTCGGGAGCGTCGACAATGTGTTCAAGAGCTTTGCGATCAACACGCTCGGTGCGTTCAATTCGATGGAATACTGGTTCGTATTCTCCCTGTTCGGGTTTTTGCTTGCTGCTCCGTTCGTCGCAGGAGGATTCTCGCGCCTGACCGTTTTCGGAAAGAAGTGTTTCGCGGGAATCGGGCTCGGGTATAGCCTTTTTGTTACGTTGTTCTCGAACCTGGGGATTGATTTTGGCTGGGGGAACCTTTTCGGAGGGTTTGCCTTTGCGTTTTTCCTGGGCGCCTTCGTTGACGAAGTCGCCCAGCATCGTCGTGCGACGACGATGCTGGGGATTGTCGGGCTGGTGAGCTACCTGGCGAACGTGACGCTTGTGACGGCGGGCTGGGGAGTGAACGCTTTCGACCTTTCTCCGCTGTACACGCTGACCGCCGTTGCCCTGTACGTGACGATTCTGCGCGTTTTCCGCGATGCGAATCCGAGCAAGGTCGTCTCGTACTTGGCGAAGCATTCTTTCAGCGTCTATCTTATTCACATGATGGTGCTCATGCCCTTGGCGCACAGTCTGCCGCAGTTTATGGGCGTTTCCTCCATCGGGGCTCATGTGGGAGTGACTATTGCGGTGTTCGGCATCACACTGGCGCTTGCCATCATCGTGGATACGGTGCTGGTGAAGCCGTGCCAGAAGCTCTTCGATGTCGTGGTCAAAGCGATTTCGTCGACGGGGGAGAAGCAGGCTGCTTGATCGCAAGCCTCAGCGAGGGCGTCCATTGCTAAGGAGCCCTCGCCTCGGTTGCGTGGTGAGGGCGCGGCAGAAGAGCTAGACCGACTGCTCGCCCTCGCTCTCTTCCTCAACGTAAATCCCTTTCTGCCCGAACACGGCGCCGAAGGTGGCGAAGAAGACCTTCACGTCCAGGGCGAACGTCACATTGTGGACGTACCATACGTCAAGTTTCAGGCGCTCGTGCCATGGGGCGGAGTTGCGCACCTTCACGGCGCTGTATCCCGTGATGCCCGGCTTTACGAGCAGCTTGTCGCCTTCGTTGCCTTCGTACAGTTCGGTCTCGCGCTTGAGGTCGGGGCGGGGTCCCACAACGCTCATGTCGCCTTTGAGTACGTTCAAGAACTGCGGGAACTCGTCGAGGCTCGTCTTGCGCAGGAAGGCGCCGACCTTCGTCATGCGCGGGTCGTCGGCGCCGTTGTACGTGGAGCCGTCGGGCATGAGCAAATCGGGCGCGTTTACCTTCATGGAACGGAACTTGTACATGGTGAACTCGCGGCCGTTCTTGCCCACGCGCGGTGCGTTGTAGAACACGGGCCCTTTGTCCTCGTGGGCGATCATGGGCCCCACGATCGCGATGAGCACGAGCACGAAGGGGAGCGCCGCGATGCCGACGGCGATGTCGCAGGCGCGCTTGCCCACGCGCAGGTAGGCAGTCTCTTTGAACGGCGGGTACTGGTCGGTGCCTCGACGGCCTTCGCCTGCTGCCCCTGACTGGCTTTTCACGAGCGTCTCGTGCGTCTGCTCGATGTCGCTCATCGGTCTTCCATCTCGCGCGCGATGTCCTCAGGGCTCACCGGCTGCTCCTCGTCGCCCACGGCGAAGGCGCGCGGGGCGGCGTCGCCGCTCCAGCCGCCCGTCTCGTCCATGCGCTTGATGTACGCTTGCAGGCGCGCTTCCGCCGCGCTCTCGCCGGTCGCGGCGCCAAGTCCTTCGGCCTCCGCTTGCTCCATGGCGCGCGCGAGCTCCGCCACCACGCGGTCGACGTCCTCGTCGGAGAGCAGCGTGTGCAGGGGCAGGGTGATCTCGTTGCGGAACTGCTTGTAGGCGTTCGGGTAGTCCTTGATGTCGAACCCGAGCTTCCGGTACGCCGTCATCATGGGCAGCGGCTTGTAATGGACGTTCGTCGACACGCCGGCTTCCGCCATGAGCTCGATGACGCGATTGCGGAACGCCTCCTCGCGCCCGTCCAGGCGCACGAGCATCAGATGCCCGCTTGATGCGCCCCACCGTCCGTAGTGCTCGAGCGTGGTGACCGGCAAGTCCGCAAGGCCACGCTCGTAGCGCTCGATGAGCTGGCGGCGTCGAGCCAGCAGGGCGGGATAACGGTCAAGCTGCACGCCGCCGATGGCCGCCATGATGTCGGTCATGTTGTACTTCCAGCCAAGGAACTCGATGTCGTACTCCCACGCGCCCGCTTTCGCCTTGGCCAGCGCGTCCTTGCTCTGACCGTGCAGCGAGAGCAGCATGACGCGACGGTACAGCTCCTCGGAGGTCACTGCCGGCGTTGCGGGGGCATTCCATGCCATCGGGTCGGCCGCTGCCCTCGGCAGGCGCCACGCCAGTCCGCCGCCTTCGGCGGTGGTGAAGTTCTTCACGGCGTGGAACGAGAACGTGGTGAAGTCCGCCACGGAGCCGCACTTCATGTCATGCCAGGTGGCGCCCAGGGCGTGCGCGGCGTCGGCCACGATGGGCACGCGGTCGAAGCAGCGCTGGACGTCGGTTTCCGGGCGCCATTTCGCGCGGTTGAGCTGCAGCATGCTGCGTAGTTGATTGTAATCGCACATGCGGCCGGCGATGTCCACGGGGATGACGGCTTTCGTCCGCTCGGTGATGGCGTCGGAAAGCGCCATGTAGTCCATCTCGTAGGAGCCGGGCGCCGTGTCCACGAGCACGATTTTCGCGCCCACATGGTGAATGGGCGAGGCGGAGGCGGTGTAGGTGTACGCGCTCGTGATGACCTCGTCACCGGGGCCAACGCCGAGCAGGCGCAGGGCGCATTCGAGCGCGGCGGTGGCGGAGTTCAGGCAGACGAAGCCGTCGGCACCGGTGAAGGCGCAGAGGCGGCGCTCGAGCTCTTTCGTGCGCGGGCCCGTGGTGATCCAGCCGCTGCGCAGCGCGTCCGCGACCGCCTCGATTTCGGCCTCGGTGATGTCGGGTGGGCTGAACGGAATGGGCTTGCGGCTTTCTGCCATGCTGTTCCTCCTATGGTGCAGCGCGCATGCTGGCGCGCGATTGCTCGAGCGGTATTGTACCGCGCAGCATGAGGGCGCGGTATTCTTGGCGCGTCAACTCGCTTCGAAGGCGCGTCACGTCAATGACTGGATAAGGCGCACAATCTGCAGGTATGACGTGTTCTGATCGAACTCCTGCTCGGCGACATGGCGTGCGCGAGCTCCCATGATCTTGCGCCTGCTGCTGTTCACGGCGAGGCGCTCGATGGCCTCGGCAAGGGCGGGCACGTTTTCCGCCTCGACGTTCACGCCGAATCCGTCGTGCGCGACTTTGGCGCAGAACTCGGGGCTCGAACCGGTGTTGACCATGGGCTTTCCACTGGCCAGGTAGTCGCCGATCTTCGTGACGATGGACTGTGCTGCGCTGCGCACGAGGGAGTTCACCACGATATCGCATTTCGAAAGCCACGCGGCCATGTGCGGGTAGTCTTGGTATCCCAGGAAGCGCACGGGCGCGCGGAAGTCCTGCGCTTCGCGCTCGAGTCGTTCTCGGTCGGGCCCGTCTCCCAGGATGAGCACGCGCAAGTTCGGAAGCTTTGCGTCGAGCAGCGCTGCCGCTTTGATAAGCGTCGAGAGGTCGTAGCTCGCGCCAAGCGTGCCCGCGTAGGCGACCCACAGCTCGTTCGCTGGTTTTTCGATTTCGTCGGCATACTGCGCGATGCCCGCGTCGAAGGCTTTAAGGTCGTTGCCCACGTACACCGTGCGAGTGGGACAGGGGCGCTCGCGGTCCTTGAGCGGACGGGCGGCGTATTCGTCGCTCGTGCCCACAACGGCGGCACACAGGTTGTAGACGATTTTCGCGTCGCGCGCGAACGAGTGGAATGCCACATCGCTCACAAGCGGCACGTCGATGACCATGCGCATGGCCTCGGGCCAGAGGTCGTTCACGTCGACGACGAAGGGGATGCCCGCATCGCGCGCCGCCTCGGCACAGGCGCGGGCGACGTCGTTCGGCGGAATCTCCGCGTAAATCAAAGCGTAGCGCCCGCGGTTCGCTTCGAAGTGGGCGCGCATGTTCTTCGCGGCGACGCTGTGGCTGCGAATCCGTCCAAGGTCCAGGTTGCGCTTGTAGCCGGGCTCGTCGATGA
This sequence comes from Candidatus Aveggerthella excrementigallinarum, assembly GCA_018715725.1. GTDB lineage: Bacteria > Actinomycetota > Coriobacteriia > Coriobacteriales > Eggerthellaceae > Aveggerthella > Aveggerthella excrementigallinarum. The sequence goes on along the minus strand of DVLD01000194.1, from coordinate 22,861 downwards.
ACACCACGTTGTACGGAAGGTCGCGGTAGCACGCCTTCGCCACATCGCGGTGGGCCTTCTCCCAGTGTTGGAACGAAGACGTGATGAGGTCCACGTCGAAGCCGTGCTCGGCAAGCATTTGCGCGATGAACCGAAAGCGCGTGTAACCACGCGTCTCGTCGCCGAGCTTCACGCCCATGGTGACGACGGCGATGCGCAAACGACGGCGGATTGTTCTGTTTGCTGCGGAATCCATAATCCCGTGCATTATACGTCAGGGTTCAGCTTGATTCCGCCGGATGAAGCGATTGTCGAAAACAGATTGCGCTTGCAACACGTTTGAAGATTGCGCCGGTCGATTGATCTCACCGTTCAGGACAATATGCACCACGTGAAATACTGTTTTGATAAAGTGAACGCAATATGGGAATCTTATGGAAAGGTGCAAATATGAAGCTTTCCTCGGTTCGATTGCTGTCGTTTGTTCTCGCGTTCGTTCTGTGCTTCCAGTTCGTTCCCGCCTGGGCTGTCTCTTCTTCGGTTGGGCCCGACGGGGGGAGTCAGGCGGAGGGGGCCGCCTTGTCCACAAGCGAGGAGGCGTCTGCCGAGAGGCAGGAAAACCAGGGCGCTGCGCCACCGACGGAGGATTCCGCAAACGAAATAGCCACTGGCGACGCCTCCGACGATGCCGGCGAGAGCGAGTCTACCGGCGATTCGCTCCTGCAAGGGACGGGCGAAAGCGATGTCGTAGAACGAGGCGGTCAAGGGCCAAAGGCCCAAGCGCCGGCCCCGAACGCCTCCATAGAAGAGGGCGTGTATCTGGTTTATTCCCTTTTGACCAACGACAAGGTGCTGGATATCGCGTCCGGCTCGCTTGCCAACGGCGCGAACGTTCAAATATATAGCTCGAATATGACGAAAGCCCAGCAATTCCAGGTCGCATTTGACTCGGACGGGTATTGCACGTTGACGAACGTGGGCTCCGGTAAGGTTGTAGAGGTAGAAGGCGGCGTCCCGAAATCGGGAGCGAACATCCAACAAAATGAATACAATGGGTCTGACGAGCAGAAATGGCTCCTTCGCGAGAACGAAAACGGCTCGTTTGCCATCGTCAGCAAACTGTCGGAGGACCTCGCGCTCGATATCGACGGGTCGGGTGAAGAGAACTGCACGAATGTTCAGCTGTATTCCGCCAACGGCACGAAAGCGCAGCAATTTTCATTCCTCGACGTAGCCCCGGATGTTCCGGTCTCCGATGAAATCGAGCCGGGAGCTTACTGCATCGAAAGCGTTCTGGACTCCTCTCTTGCCGTTGGCCTTTCCGAGCAATCTCGAAACGATGGTGTCGGGGTGAGCCTGACGAACGAAAGCGCCTCTCTTGCACGGCAGTTCATGGTCGAGGTCAAATCGAACGGGTATATTTCTTTCAGATGCGTTAATTCCGGCAAGATGCTTGATTCGGACGGTAGTTACCTAACGCCCGGCAAGCGCGTGCATCAGTGGGAGTGCATCGAGCAGTGTGCGAACCAGGAATGGTCCTTGCGCGCAGTCGGCGACGGCGTCTTCACCATCACCTCGCGGTCGAATGGGCTCGCGCTTAGCGTGCAAGGGAACGCCGCGAAGCCGGGGGCGGAGGTGAGGACGTATGCTCCCGACGGTTCTGCCGCGCAGCAGTGGCGCCTTGCTCCCGTTGAGCGGGCCATCGAGGATGGTCTCTACACGCTGACGAGCGCCTTGAATGCGAGTAAAGCAGTTGACGTCAGAAGCGCGGGGGGAGCCTACGGCACGAGCATTCAGCTTTGGGAGCGCAATAATACTCCTGCCCAGAAGTTTTTGCTGAAGTGGAAGTCTTACGCTGTTTTGGCTAGCGAGTCCGCCAGCGATTCCGCAGAAGGCGACGGAGCGGTCGCTGAAGCTCTCACCATTCAGCCAATGAGCGGGAACAACCAGTTCTTGACGGCATGGGGGGATGACGCCGTGTCGCTCGAACAGCCTTTGGGCGCGGAAGAGAGGCGGCAGCTTTGGACGCCTGTTTTCTCGCCGTCCGGGGGCTTGTGCTTCAAGAACGTTGAAACCGGCAAGATGTTGGACGTCTCGGGAGACGGCACGAACGATGGCTGCCCGATCTGGTCGTACGAGCAGAACTGGACAGCGGCGCAAACGTATTATGCCGACCCTGTCGCGCCAATCGATGACGGCACGTACGTCGTACAATGGCTTGCCGATGGACGCGCCCTAGACGTTTACGACGGCTCGAGGGCGGATTGTGCCAACGTTCAGGTGTGGACGCGAAATGACTCCGGCGCTCAGGCGTGGGTGATTGAATCTGCTGGAAACGGATATTATCGACTGTTGAACGCCCGCTCTCAGAAAGCGCTCGACGTTGCGAGCAAGCCGTGGTCCGGCGCGAACGTGCAGCAATATGCTTGGAACGGCACGGACGCCCAACTATGGAAAGCCGTGGTGAACGACGATGGAAGCTACTCCTTCATTTCGGCGTTCGGTGACTATGCCCTTGACGTGAACGGGGCGGGCGGATACGACGGCGCGAACGTCCAAATCTACGAGTCGAATGGGACCGTCGCCCAAAAGTGGCGTCTCATCACGTCGAATTACGTCCCGCACGACTTCGAGGACCTTATTGGTAGCTTCACTACGTACTCGCAGAACACGTGGAACGGAACGTACAACATGCAACGAGCGCTCGACTGTTTTGACGGCGTCGTGGTGCAGCCAGGCGAGAGCGTGTCGTTCTATGGCGTGACGGGTCGCTGCGGTGCAGCGGAGGGCTATCTGCCAGCAGGTGTTGTTGGCGGCATTGGTTACGGTGGCGGCATCTGCCAGGCTTCGACCACGATTTATGGTGCGGCAATTCGAGCAGGGTTCGAGATTGTCGACCGGCAGAACCATTCCGTACCGTCGGTCTATGTGCCGATTGGGCTTGACGCAATGGTAAGCTGGGGCACCTCGGACCTTGTCATCCGCAACAGCACCGGCCACCCGGTAAAGATTCGCACGTATACGTACGATAACGTTCTGACGTGTGAGTTCTGGGGCATCCAGGCTGACTGGTATGACTACATCGAGCCTATTTCATGGTATACGAGCAGTTCTTCCGCAGCCGCCCAGCGTATCTATTACAAGAATGGCTCCTCTGTTTACGTGGAATGGCTGCCTTCTTCGTACTATTGGTGACGGTTGGCGATAGTCGCCCGGGAGGACTGCTGACGGTCGTGTCTAATGCTCCTTCCGCGTGCGAGCCAATTGGCGAGATGGGGAACACCGCGCGCTTCGCAACCAAGGCGCGAAGCGCGTGCCCTCTTTTCTTGACATCCTCCCATGATTCCGTACCATGTTCATGCTATGTGTCTTGAAGCCGTACATACCGCGATGATGAGGTGCATGCCCAAGCCTGGGTTTGTCGGCATGTGCGCTGACGCTCAGGCCTAGCTTACCTGCGGCTTTGCCGCGCCCTTTGTCATTGCAGTTCAGTACGAGGTGCATCCACATATGATCGAGATACAGAACCTCACGAAGACGTTCGGTGCGGGGGAGGCGTCCCACACCGCGCTTCGTGACATCAACCTGACCATCGAGGACGGCGACGTCTTCGGCATCATCGGCCAGTCCGGAGCCGGCAAGTCCACGCTCGTGCGCTGCATCAACCTACTTGAGCATCCCACGAGCGGCAAGGTCCTCATCAACGGCCGTGACATCACGGGCCTCAAGGGCAAAGAGCTGCTTGACCTGCGTAGCAGCATCGGCATGATTTTTCAGAACTTCAGCCTGTTCCAGCAGCGCACCGTGCTGCGGAACGTCATGTTCCCGCTCGAGCTGCGCCACGAGAGCAAGCAGAAGGCGGAATCCCGCGCAAAGAAGCTCCTGGAGCTCGTCGGCCTGGAGAACAAGGCGAACAATTATCCCAGCCAGCTTTCCGGCGGCCAGCAGCAGCGCGTTGCCATCGCGCGCGCTCTTGCCAACGACCCGAAGGTCATGCTCTGCGACGAGGCCACGAGCGCGCTCGACACGCGCACCACGGCGCAAGTGCTGAACCTGCTGCGCGACATCAACCGCGAGATGGGCGTGACGATGGTCGTCATCACGCACTCGCTTGCTGTTGCCGAGCAGATTTGCAACAAGGTCGCGGTCATCGACGATGGCGCGGTGGTGGAGCAGGGTCCCACGGCACAGGTGCTCAAGAACCCGCAAAGCCCCGTGACGCGCGAGCTTATCGGCATGAACTTCGCGCATGGCGAAGAGGGGGTGCGCTAAATGGAGTTCCTGCAAGAGTTCATTGAGAAGTACGGCCTCCTGCTGGCGGAAGGAACGTGGGACACGCTCGTCATGACCACGCTTTCCACACTGTTCGCTTACGTCATCGGCATCCCGCTCGGCGTGGCGGTGTCCATCACGGCGCCGGACGGCATGCGTCCGCATCGCATCGTGAACATGGTGCTCGGCTGGATTATCAACATCGGCCGCTCCATCCCGTTCGTCATCCTGCTCGTCGCCATCATCCCGTTTACGCGCTTCGTCGTAGGCACTTCGCTCGGCGTCCCGGGCGCCATCGTGCCGCTCGTCGTGGCGGCCGCTCCCTTCGTGGGCCGCATGGTCGAGCAGAGCCTGGCGGAGGTCGACGGCGGCCTGGTCGAGGCGGCGCACAGCTTCGGCGCCTCCACCTGGCAGGTCGTGACGAAGGTCCTGCTGCGCGAGAGCCTGCCGTCGCTTGTCCGCGGCGCGTCCATCACGTTCGTGACGCTGTTCGGCTATGCCGCCATTGCGGGCACCGTCGGCGCCGGCGGCCTGGGCGACATCGCCATCCGCTACGGCTACCAGCGCTTCCAGGGCGACGTCATGATCGCGTCGGTCGTCCTGTGCATCGTGCTCGTGCAGGTCGTCCAGACGTTCGGCGACTTCCTCGCCCGCAAGGTCGACAAGCGCAAGTAGCGCCCGTAACCCGTGGTGCCATTCGCCCGCGAGCGCTCATCGAGGCGCTCGCGGGCGTCCTGTTTTCTAGCGCGAGGATAATGCGGCTCCTACGAGGACGAGCTGCGCAGCGGAGGCCGAGCCCCCCATTTTCTCGCCGTTCGCCCTGCGTCTCGTCGCGCAGGCGGGCGCACGCGCGATTTTCACGGCATCGCAAAAGGGATAACGGGGTAAAATCCATCTCCGTTCAAGACACCAAGGAGGGATTATGAAAGCAAAGAACATCCTGAAAGCGGTCCTGACGGCGGCATTCGCTTTCGTCATGGTCGCCGCCCTGGCTGGCTGCGGTGCCACGCAGGGCTCCACCGATACCGCCTCCGAGGGCAGCAGCTCCGCGGCAGCCTCGGGCGACGACAAGACCATCGTCGTCGGTGCGTCCCCGTCCCCGCATGCGGAGATCCTGGCTGCCGCCGAGGACGTGCTGGCGGAAGAGGGCTGGACGCTCGAGATCGTCGAGTACTCCGACTACATCCAGCCGAACGTGGCGCTGGAGGGCGGCGAGCTTGACGCCAACTACTTCCAGCACAACCAGTACCTGGAGAACTACAACGCCGAGAACGGCACCGACCTGGTGAACGCCGCCAACATCCATTTCGAGCCCATGACGCTCTACGCCGGCAAGACCGCCTCGGTCGACGAGCTGCCCGATGGCGCGCAGATTGCCGTCCCGTCCGACCCGTCCAACGAGGCTCGCGCGCTGCTCGTGCTCGAAGAGCAGGGCATCATCACGCTTGCCGAGGGCGCCGGCCTGGAGGCCACCCCGAATGACATCGTGGACAACCCGAAGAACGTTCAGATTGTCGAGGCTGAGGCCGCTGCGCTGCCGCGCATGCTCGAGGACGCCGACATGGCTGTGATCAACGGCAACTACGCGCTGTCCTCCGGCCTGGATCAGTCCCTCGTGGTCGCCACCGAGCAGAACCCCGAGGCTGAGAGCACCTACCCGAACTGCATTGCCGTCCGCTCGGGCGACGAGGAGTCTGAGAAGACCAAGGCGCTCGTGAGCGCGCTCACCTCCGACACCGTCAAGCAGTTCATCGAGGAGAACTACGGCGACGCCGTCGTGCCGTGCTTCTAACGCCACGCTTGAACCGACTGCCCAACGGCCGGCCTCCTACCTGGGAGGCCGGCCGTTTTTGCGCTATGCATCATGCGATTCCGTTTCCGCCGGTCGGCCGAGTGGAGCAGGGTGCCCGCGCTCTATCAAGGGTGGCGGTAAGAGGCGCGCATTCCGTTCATGCTGCCCGTCTGCTCGTATCAGGCACTGAATCGCGGCACTTCATTAATTTTGCCCGCTGAAACAAAGGTGCGGTATAGTGCCTCGGAAAGAGCGGCGCATAACGCGCCAAGCAGCATGTCAGGAGGCACGATGACCCCGACCCCGCAGCAGGATTTCGTCCTGAAGACCATCAAGAGCCGTGACGTCCACTTCGTCCGCTTCTGGTTCACCGACGTGCTGGGGTCTATGAAGTCCTTCGCCGTCATCCCGAGCGAGATCGACAACGCCTTCGTGGAGGGCATGGGCTTCGACGGCAGCTCGGTGCGCGGTTTCTGCAGCACCGAGGAGTCGGACATGGTGGCTTTCCCGGACCCGTCCACGTTCCAGGTGCTGCCGTGGCGTCCCGAGGCCAACGCCGTAGCCCGCATGTTCTGCACCATCAAGACGCCCGACGGGCGTTTCTTCGAAGGCGACTCCCGCCAGGTGCTGCAGCGGGTGGTCGACCGCGCAGCGGACCGGGGCTACGTTATGAACGTCGGCCCCGAGCTCGAGTACTACTATTTCAAAGACGACAAGGGCACCGAGGCGCTCGACCGCGGCGGCTACTTCGACCTCACCTCGCTCGATTACGCGAGCGACCTGCGCCGCGACACAGTGCTCACGCTCGAGAAGATGGGCATTCCGGTGGAGTACTCCCACCATGAGAGCGGTCCCTCGCAGCACGAGATCGACCTGCGGTTCAACGACGCCGTTTCCATGGCGGACGCCGTCATGACCTACAAGCTGGTCGTGAAAGAGATCGCCATGAAGTACGGCGTGTATGCCTCCTTCATGCCCAAGCCCATGGCGGGCAAGCCGGGTAGCGGCATGCACGTGCACCAGAGCCTCTTCGACTACGACGGCAACAATGTCTTCTTCGACGAGGGGGACCCGTCCGGCTACAACCTCTCGAAGGTCGCGAAAAGCTACTTGGCGGGCCTGCTCAAGTACGCGCCGGAGTTCACGCTCGTCACGAACCAGTACGTGAACTCGTACAAGCGCCTAGCGGGCGGCTTCGAGACGCCATTGCACCTCGCCTGGGGCCGCTCGAACCGCACGGCGCTTGTGCGCGTGCCGGGTTACAAGCCGAACAAGGAAAGCGCCTGCCGCCTGGAGATGCGCAGCCCCGACGCCGCCGCGAACCCCTACCTGGCGTTCGCGTGCATGCTGGCCGCCGGCCTCAAGGGCATCGAAGACGGCCTTGAGCCGCCCGCGCCCGTGGGCAGCGAGGACCTCTACCAGCTCAGCCGTGAAGAGCTCGCCGAGCGCGGCATTCGCATGCTGCCGCTGAACCTCGGCGAGGCTATCGAGCTGTTCGAGGGCTCGGAGCTCATGCGCGAGGTGCTCGGCGACCACATCCACCGCTTCCTGGTGGACGCGAAGCGCGCCGAATGGAGCGAGTACCTGGGCACTGTCTCCGCATGGGAGACCGAGCGCTACCTGCACGTGCTGTAAGACCGGGAGAGAACGATGCCGCAACGGAAACAGGTCATATTCATCGCCGATAGCTTGGACAACGCCCATCGCTTCCAATCGGTCCTCTCCGGCATGGAAGTGGACGTGAGCGCCGGGTCGTCCATGCAGTTCAAAAAGCTCCTGTCGCAGAACCCGCAGTGCGACCTTGTCATCTTCGAGGCGACGGGCGACGTGCAGCGTGGCGTGGCGCAGGCCGAGCAGGCGCTCGCCGAAGACGGCAGCGTGGCGCTGCTCGTCATCGTGCGCGAGGACCAGCTGGCCGAGTTCCGCCCGCCCGTGCGCACGAAGAGCGACTTCGTGGTGCACGGCGCGAGCGCCGACGAGTGCGCCGCGCGCATCCGCCAGCTGCTCTGGCCCGGCAACGAGAGCGCCGCGTCCGATTTCATCCAGGTGGACGACATGACCATCAACCTGGCCACCTACCAGGTGAAGATCGCCGGCGAGCCCATCGATTTCACGTACCTTGAGTACGCGCTGCTCGCATTCCTTGCCACGCACCCAGGGCGCACGTACTCGCGCGACGCGCTCCTGCGCCGCGTGTGGGGCTTCGACTACTACGGCGGCTCCCGCACGGTCGACGTCCACGTGCGCCGCGTGAGGGCGAAGCTCGGCCCCGAGCTCGCGCAGCACCTCGAGACCGTGCGCGGCGTGGGCTACCTCTGGAACGCGTAAGGCCCACCGGGCCGACGGCGGGCAAGGCCGCTCGAGGCGGCGCCTGCGAAGCTCGCATGGCCGTCCGTCGGCGGCCTGCGCCTGCTCGTCGCGAAGCCCGGCTCGGATGCCTCTGCTAGAATCGTCCGCGAAACATCCAGCGAACGAAGGAAGCCTTCATGCCCAAGAAAGTGGCCGTCATCGACGGCAATTCGCTCATGCACCGCGCCTACCACGCCGTGCCGCCCACCATGAACGCTCCCGACGGCACGCCCACGAACGCGGTCTTCGGGTTCATGTCCATGCTCATCAAGTTCGTCGAGATGGCGCAGCCTGACGCCATCGTGTGCGCCTTCGACGCCGGCAAGCCGGCGTTCCGCATGCAGGCGCTCGAGCAGTACAAGGCGCAGCGCCCGCCCATGGACGAGGAGCTGCGCGCGCAGTTCCCGCTCATCGAGGACTTGCTCGGCTCCATGAACATCCCCGTCGTGAAGCTCGAGGGCTGGGAGGGCGACGACGTGCTCGGCACCGTCTCGGCGCGCGATGAGGAGCTTGGCTACGAGACGCTGCTCGTGACGGGCGACAAGGACGCCTACCAGCTGGCGAGCGACCTCACGCGCATCGTCACCACGAAAAAGGGCATCACCGACGTCGTGATCTACGGCCCCGACGAGGTGTTCGAGCGCTACGGCGTCACGCCGGCGCAGTTCCCGGACTTCCTGGGGCTTATGGGCGACTCATCGGACAACATCCCCGGCGTGCCCGGCATCGGCCAGAAGACGGCGGCGAAGCTGCTCGCGCGCTTCGGCAGTATGGACGGCATCTACGAGAACCTGGGAGAGCTGAAGGGCAAGCAGCTCGAGAACCTGCAGAACAACAAGGACCAGGCGTACCTGAGCCGCACGGTGGCCACCATCGTGCGCGACGTGGAGTTCCCGCTCGATTTGGAGTCCACGCACTTCCCGAGCTTTACCGAGGAGCAGGTGACGGAAGGCTTCCGCAAACTGCGGTTCAATGCGCACCTTGCGAAGGTGCTGGCGCTGGCTGGCATGAAGGCTGCGCCGCAGAAGCCCGCCGTCGCGAAGGGGGAGGTGCTCGACCCTTCCGAGGCAGCGGCGCTCGTCGAAGGCGCCATCGCTTCGGACGAGCAAATCGCCATCGCGCTCGAGGAAAGCGCGCAGGCGTCGCTCTTCCCGGAGGTGCGCCTGTGCTTCGCCGTGGGCGAGCGCGCCGTCATCGCGCAGGGAGAGCAGGCTGAAGAGCTGCTTGCGCGCGTGGTGCGCGAAGGACGCTTTGCTGCGCACGAGGTGAAGAAACTCCTGCAGACAATCTACCCGGCGGATTCCGGGGTGCCGGCCCGCGTGACGGACGATGAGGTGCGCTCAGCGCGCTTCTTCGACGTGGCGCTTGCTGCGTACGCGCTCAACTCGTCGGCGCGCGGCTACGAGCTGGGCGCGCTCGTGGAGGAGCACTGCGAGGGCGTGCTGCCCGAGGCGAAGGACGACGACGCGCGCTTGGTGCTGGACGCCCGCGCTATCCAGGCGCTCGTGGCGCCGCTGCGCCGCGCGCTCGAGGAGGACGGCACGCTCGATGCCTACGAGCGCATCGACGTGCCGCTCGTGGCGGTGCTCGCCGTCATCGAGCGCACCGGCGCCGCCATCGACGCGGACCGCCTGGCGCAGCTCGGGCGCGAGACCGGCACCGCGGTCGACGCGCTGCGCGCGCAGATCGTGGAGCTGGCGGGGGAGGACTTCAACGTCGACTCGCCCAAGCAGCTCGGCCACATCCTCTTCGAGGTCATCGGCCTCACGCCCAAGAAGAAGAACCAGCGCGGCTACTCCACTGACGCTTCCGTGCTCAAAGAGCTTGCGAAAGAGCACGAGCTGCCGGGCCTCGTCCTGCGCTACCGCGAGCTCGCGAAGATCAAGTCCACCTACATCGACGCGCTGCCGCGCCTGCGCGGCGAGGACGGCCGCGTCCACACCACGTTCAATGAGACGGTCACCACCACCGGCCGCCTGTCGTCGTCCGACCCGAACCTGCAGAACATCCCCGTCCGCACGGACTTCGGGCGCCAGATTCGCGCGTGCTTCGTGCCGCTTGCGGAGGGCGAGGTCTTCCTCTCGGCTGACTACTCGCAGATCGAACTGCGCCTGCTGGCGCACCTGTCGGGCGACGAGGGGCTCATCGAGGCGTTCTGCTCGGGCGAGGACTTCCACGCCAAGACCGCCTCGCGCGTGTTCGGGCTGCCGGTGGAAGAGATCACGCCGGAGCTGCGCAGCCGCGCGAAGGCCGTGAACTTCGGCATCGTGTACGGCCAGCAGGCGTTCGGCCTGGCGCAAAGCCTCGACATCCCGTTCGGCGAAGCGAAGGAGATGATTGACCGTTACTTCGAGGCGTACCCGGGCGTGCGCACCTACCTCGACGAGACGGTGGCGCAGGCCAAGCGCGACGGGTTCGCCATCACGATGTTCGGCCGCAAGCGCCATATCCCCGAGCTGCGCGCGTCGAACGCGAACACGCGCGCGTTCGGCGAGCGCACGGCCATGAACCATCCCATGCAGGGCAGCGCTGCCGACATCATCAAGCTCGCGATGACCGAGGTCGACCGCCGTCTGGCGGAGGGCGGCTTCAAGGCGAAGCTGCTGCTGCAGGTGCACGACGAGCTGGACTTCTCCGTGCCCACAGACGAGGTGGAGGCCGTCGCCACGCTCGCGAAAGAGGTCATGGAGAGCACGGCGCAGCTCAAAGTGCCGCTCATCGCCGACGTGAGCTGGGGCGCCAACTGGGCAGAGGCGCATTAAAGCGAGCGGAGGGCGACGGGCTCCGGGCGGCGGCGCGCGCAAGGAGCTCCACGCCCTGCACACATGCTTGCACTCTGGGAAAAAGCTGGTATCATGCATGAGGTTGCGCCCATATGGGGCGCAGCGTAGGAAGAGTGCGATGATACACGTCGGCCGTGCATACGGACCCGCCTTGCGCGGGACTTGCGATGGCCACGTCGAAGTTATCGCCTTGCGTAGACTACAAGGAGACACTCATGTACGCAATCGTGAAGACCGGCGGCAAGCAGTACAAGGTTGCCCCGGGCGACAAGCTGAACATCGAGAAGCTGCCTGTCGAGGAGGGCACGAAGGTCGAGCTCGAGGCCATCTGCGTCGTCGACGGCGACAAGGTCGTGGCCGACCCGGCCGAGGCCGCCAAGACGAAGGTCGAGGCCACGGTCATCGAGCAGTTCCGCGGCGAGAAGCAGCTCGTGTTCAAGTTCAAGAAGCGCAAGAACTACAAGAAGATGCGCGGTCACCGTCAGTACCTGACGCGCGTTCGCATCGACAGCGTCGGCTCCGCCGTGGCGGACGCCCAGTAACTCTGAGGAGGGATTCAGATGGCACACAAAAAAGGTCTCGGTTCCAGCCGTAACGGCCGCGATTCCCACGCACAGCGACTGGGCGTGAAGAAGTTCGGTGGCCAGGCCGTCATCGCCGGCAACATCATCGTTCGCCAGCGCGGCACCCACTTCCACCCGGGCGAGAACGTCGGCCGTGGCAAGGACGACACGCTGTTCGCCCTGTGCGACGGCACCGTGGAGTTCGTGAAGAGCACGCGCCGCACCAAGGGCGTGCGCCGTTACGTCCACGTTCGCCCGACCGAGGCGTAAGCACGCGCATAACGCTTGCGAAGCCCTCCGCGCTCACGCACGGAGGGCTTTTTGCATTCTGCGGACAAGCGCCGCCCAGAGCGCGCTCGCCGTGGGATAATGCAGGCGAAGCATCGACCGAAAGGCCAACATGTTCGTAGACAAAGTACGCATTTACGTCAAAGGCGGCGACGGCGGCGCGGGCTGCATGTCGTTCCGCCGCGAGGCCCACGTGCCCAAAGGCGGACCCGACGGCGGCGACGGCGGGCACGGCGGCAACGTCGTGCTGCAGGCCGACCAGGGCGTCTCGTCGCTGATTGGCTACCGTTTCCGCCATCACTTCAAAGCGCAGCGCGGCACGCACGGCCAAGGCTCGCGCAAGCATGGCGCCAACGGCGAGGACCTCGTGCTCAAGGTGCCGGTGGGCACCGTGGTGCGCGAGTACGACGACGAGACGAAGGAAGTGGGCGAGCTCATCGCCGACCTCACGCACGACGGCGAGACCGTCACGGTGGCGCGCGGCGGCATGGGCGGCCGTGGCAACACGCACTTCGTGACGCCCGTGCGGCGCGCTCCCGCCTTCGCCGAGCTGGGCGAGCCCGCCTCGGACGGCTGGGTGGAGCTTGAGATGAAGCTCATGGCCGATGCCGCGCTCGTGGGCATGCCCTCTGCCGGCAAGTCGTCCACCATCGCGCGCATCAGCGCCGCCAAGCCGAAGATCGCCGACTACCCGTTCACCACGCTCGTGCCGAACCTCGGCGTCGTGCGCGGCGAGGAGTACGACTTCGTCGTGGCGGACGTGCCGGGCCTTATCGAGGGCGCGCACGAAGGGCGCGGCCTGGGCCACGAGTTCCTGCGCCACATCGAGCGCACGGCGCTCATCGTGCACATCGTCGACATGACGGGCGGTTGGGAAGGCCGCGACCCGGTGGAGGACTACCACATCATCAACCGTGAGCTCGAGCTGCACGCGGCGGAGCTCGCGGAGCGCCCGCGCATCGTCGTGGCGAACAAGGTGGACGTCCCCGGCACGGAGGACGCCATCAAGCGCTTGGCGGAGGAGGTGCGCCGCGACTCCATCGAGGCCGCGGGCGGCAACGAGTTCGCGCCGAGCCCCATCGACCCGAAGCTCTACCAGGTGAGCGCGCTCACCGGCAAGGGCCTGGACTCGCTGGTGGCGGCCATCGGCCAGAAGGTGCACGAGCTGCGCGAGGAAGCGCGCGTCGCGGAAGAGGCGAACGCCTCGTACGAGCACGTGTGGGAGCACAAGCGCGCCGAGCGCGAGCGCCGCTTCCGCGTCCGCCAGCTCTCCGACGGCGTCTTCCGCGTGGAGGGCGTGCAGGTGGAGCGCATGGTCGTCCAGACCGACTGGAACAACGAAGAGGCGATCACGTTCTTGCAGCACCGCTTGAAGCGGCTGGGCGTGGAGCGCGCGCTCGAGGACGCGGGCTGCCGCGACGGCGACGAGGTGCGCATCGTGGGCGTCGCGTTCGAGTTCGAGTCGTCGAACTACGCCGAGGACCCGTTCGCCGGCCTCGACGAGGACTAAACGCCCCCGGCACCGGGCACGGCGCGCGCTGCGCCCGGCGCCTGCTGAGTGCGAAGCCCCGGCTTCGCGGTTCGCCCCAAAGAAGGGGCATGGCTGTTGAGTGAGAGGAGTCCGCATGGAGGCGGCGAAGACGGTGGTCGTGAAGATCGGCTCGTCCACGCTCATCGACGAGAACGGCGCGCTCGACCGCTCGTACCTGAAGGCGCTCGCAAAGCAGGTGGAGCGACTGCGCGACGCCGGCTGGCGCCCGGTGATCGTCTCGTCGGGCGCCATCGCCTGCGGGCTGAAGGAGCTGCGCATCGCGGAACGCCCGACCGACATGCCCACGCTGCAGGCGGCGGCGTCCGTCGGGCAAAGCGTGCTCTCCACCGCGTACGCCGAGATCTTCGGCGCGCGCGACATCCAGACTTCGGTCATCCTGCTCACGCGCCACGACACGGCGAACCGCCATGCGTACCTGCACGCGCGCGACACCCTCGAGCGCCTCGTGAGCCTGGACGTCGTGCCCATCGTCAACGAGAACGACACCGTCTCGGTCGAGGAGATCCGCTTCGGCGACAACGACACGCTCGCGGCGCTGGTCGCGTGCCTGATCAAAGCCGACCTCTGCGTCATCTTCTCGGACATCGAGGGCCTCTACACCTCGAACCCTCAGACCGACCCGGACGCCCAGCTCTTGCGCGAGGTGGACTTCGTCTCGGAGGCCATCATGGCCAGCGCCGGCGGGGCGGGCTCGAAGGTTGGCTCGGGCGGCATGATCACGAAGATCAAGGCGGCCCGCGTGCTCATGGTCGCGGGCATCCCGCTCGTCGTCTGCCACGGGCGGCGCGCGAACGCGCTCGTCGACCTGGCCGCCGGCGAGTCGGTGGGAACGCGCTTCGTGGCGCAGCGGAAAGCTCACGAGATCACGCCGCGCAAGCTGTGGATCGCCCTGGGCGACGCGGCGCGCGGCGCGCTCGTGGTGGACGACGGCGCCAAGCGCGCGCTCATCGCGAAGGGCTCGTCCCTTCTGCCGGTGGGCATCGTGCGCGTGGAGGGCTCCTTCGATGCGGGGGACGTCGTGGACTTGAAGGACACGGCAGACCACGTGTTCGCCCGCGGCCTGGTGGCCGGCTCGAGCGACGAGGTGAGCCTCGCGCGCGGCAGGGCCCAGTCCGAGGTCGACGCGAACAAGCTGCTCGCGAACCTGGCGCACAAGCCTATCGTGCACCGCGACGAGCTGGTGGTCTTCGAATAATCCCGCCGCGGAAGGCGGCGCCGACAATGCGACGTGAAAGGGGTTGCTATGACCGAGAGCGTGGAGAGGGACGTCCGGATGCTGGCCGAGGCGGCGAAGGCCGCCTCGACGGAGCTGGGAATGGCCTCGTTCGACCAGCGCAACGAGGCGCTGCGCGCCATGGCGGCGGCGTTGCGCGCGCGTGCGGAGGAGGTGCTGGAGGCCAACGCCGAGGACATGGACGCGGCCCGCGCCGACGGCATGTCCGCATCCTTGCTCGATCGCCTGCTGCTCACGCGAGACCGCGTGGAGGGCATGGCGGCGGCGCTCGAGGAGCTGGCGGCGCTGCCCGACTCGCTGGGGCGGGTGCTGGAGGACCGCACGCTTGAGAACGGGCTGCGCGTCCAGCGCGTGACGGTGCCGTTCGGCGTGGTGGCCATGGTGTACGAGGCGCGGCCGAACGTCACGGCCGACGCTGCCGGCATCTGCGTCAAGACCGGCAACGCGTGCGTGCTGCGCAGCGGCTCGTCGGCCTTGCGCTCGAGCGTGGCCATCGCGCGCGTCCTTGCCGACGCCGCCGAAAGCGCGGGCTTGTCGAAGGGCTCCATCTGCATTGTCGAGAGCGCGGACCGCGCCTCTGCCGACGCGCTCATGCGCCTGCACGGCGTGGTCGACCTGCTCATCCCGCGCGGAGGCGCCGGCCTCATCCGCCGGTGCGTCGAGAACGCCACGGTGCCGGTCATCGAGACGGGCACCGGCAACTGCCACGTCTACGTGCACGAGACGGCGGACTTCGCGAAGGCCCGCGCCATCGTCATGAACGCGAAGACCCAGCGCACGGGCGTGTGCAACGCGTGCGAGTCCTTGCTCGTGGACCGTGCGGTGGCCTCCGCGTTCCTGCCCGAGATGCTCGCGGAGCTTGCCGCCGCTGGCGTGCTCGTCCATGGCGACGCCGTGGCGCGCGCGTGCGCCGAGCAGGCGGGCGCGCTCGCGCAGTTCGTGGACGCGACGGAGGACGACTGGGGCACGGAGTACTTGGCGCTCGAGATCAGCGTCAAGGCGGTTGATGGCCTCGACGAGGCCATCGCGCACATCAACCGTTACGGCACGCATCATTCCGACGCTATCGTGGCGGAGGACGCGGCGGCGGGCGAGCGCTTCCTGGCGGCGGTGGACTCGGCGGCGGTCTACGTGAACGCCTCCACGCGCTTCACCGACGGCGGCCAGTTCGGCCTGGGGGCCGAGATCGGCATCTCCACCCAGAAGCTGCACGCGCGCGGCCCCTTCGCGGCCGACGCGCTCACGTCCTACAAGTACGTCATCCGCGGCGCGGGCCAGGTGCGCCCGTAATGAGCGCGCGCGAAGGGCAGGACGCCCGGCCCGCGAAGGAACCTCGCGCCGCGGCGCGCCCCGCCGTGTGCGCGCGCTTCGACGACCTCGGGTTGGACGATCCGGCGCGCACGTACCGCCTGGGCATCATGGGCGGCACGTTCGACCCCGTGCACATCGGCCATCTTGCCTGCGCCGAGCAGGCGCGCGACGAGCTGGGGCTTGACGGCGTCGTGTTCATCCCGGCGGGCGTGCCCGTCTACAAGAAAGACCAGCGCGTCACGCCCGCCGCGCAGCGCCTTGAGATGTGCCGGCTTGCCGTGGCGGGCAATCCCGCCTTCGACGTGAGCAGCATCGAGGTCGATCGCGCGGGCGACACGTACACGGTGGACACGCTGCGCCAGCTGCGCGCGCATTATCCGGGCAACGTGGAGCTCTGGTTCATCACGGGCGCCGACGCCGTGGGCTCCATCGTGAAATGGCGCGACAGCGCGCAGATCGCCCATCTGGCGAAGCTCGTGGCGGTGACGCGCCCGGGGTGGCCCATCTCTGAGGAGACGCGGCATGCCCTGCGCGAGCGCTCGGACTTCCAGGTGACGTTCTTGGAGGTGACGGGCATGGCGGTCTCGTCGAGCGATCTGCGCGCCCGCGTGGCGGCAGGCCGCACCATCCGCTATCTGACGAAAGGGTCCGTGATTCGCTACATCGAATCGCACAGGCTGTACCGAAACGACGAAAGAGAGGGCGAGGGCGCATGATCATCGAGATCAAGGACGGCAAGCAGGCGCGCGCGGAGCGCGAGGCGGCTCGAGGGGCGGCGCGCGCTCAGGAGGCGGCTCACGAGGCGGTCCGCGCTCAGGAGGTGGCAGGTGCCGAAAGCCCGCCTGAGGACGCCCCCTCTCGTTCGGGCAGCGTGGCGCCCGACCCCTTTGGCAAGGAGAACTACCGGCGCATGAAGGCGCTGCTCAAAGAGCGCGTGAGCGAGCGGCGGTTCCAGCACTCGAAGGGCGTGGCGAAGACGGCGCGCAAGCTCGCTCGCGTCTACGGCTACCCGAACCCCGAGCAGGCGCGCATGGCGGGGCTCGTGCACGATTGGGACAAGCGCTATGTCGGCCAGGCGGCGCGCGACCGCGTTGCCGAGCTCGGCATGGACATCGACCCGACCATCGTGGAGTCCATGCCGTGGCTGCTGCACGGTCCCACGGGCGCCGAGGCGCTGCGGCGCTCGTTCCCGGAATTGGGCGAAGCGGTGTTCCAGGCGGTCGCCCGGCACACGTCCGGCGCCGTCGGCATGACCGACCTTGACATGATCGTGTTCACCGCGGACCTCATCGAGCCGAGCCGGACGTTCAAGGACGTGGAGCCGGTGCGCGCGGCGGTGGGGAAGGGCTCGCTCGAGGACCTGTTTTTCACAGCGTTCAAGGCCATCTTCGTGAACCTCGTGCAGAACAACCGCATGCTGCACCCCGACATGGTGGAGATTTGGAATCATTACTCCGTCCGCCAGCCGGGCGCCCAGAAAGGTCGGCTATCCTCTTCACCCGACCCACGACTGAACAACTAGCGGCGCCGCACGGCGTCCCGCTGCACGGCGCGGACATGCCGTCTCCAGCGCGCACGATATGACCCATCGCCCGCGAAGCGGGCCCGAACCCAAGGAGCGTACGTGACCGAAGAGAAGCAAGATCAGCAGCAAGGACTCGACGCGCGCGAGTGCGCGCTCATCGCCGCGAAGGCCGCGGACGAGAAGAAGGCCACCGATATCATGATTCAGCAGGTGGGCGTCCTCGTCTCGGTGAGCGAGTACTTCGTCATCGCCACCGCGGCGAACAGCCGCCAGGTCGACGCCATCGTGGAGGCGGTCGAGGACGCCGTCCGCATCGACGGGCATCGCAAGCCGCTGCACCGCGAGTACACGAAGGACGGCTCGTGGTCGCTGCTCGACTACGGCGACTTCGTGGTGCACGTGTTCCAGCCCGAGGCGCGCGACTACTACCGCCTCGAGGCGCTGTGGAACGACGCGCCCATCGTGGACCTCAAAGAGGCCGGCATCACCGATGCCGTGTACTCCGACCGCATCGCGGAGCTCATGGAGAAGATGCAAAAGGAAGCCTAGCGTGATATGGAGTTTCGCCGGGCGCAAACCCGCTGTGCTAGAATGCCAGGTTGTGTAATAGCGCTTTGACGAACTGCAAGGGGTCAGCCTCAATGTCGTTTTTGGATATATTCTCTTCGTTCTCGAGCAACATGTCCTCGGACATGGCGATTGACCTGGGCACCGCGAACACCCTGGTCGCTATCAAGGGCGAGGGCATCGTCATCAACGAGCCGTCCGTCGTCGCCATCGAGAAGAACACGCACCGCGTGCTCGCCGTGGGCCACGAAGCGAAGAACATGATCAACCACACGCCTGACGCGTTCTCGGCAGAGCACCCGCTGCACGATGGCGTCATCGCGGATTACGACGTCACGGAGGCCATGCTCTCCGCGTTCATCAACAAGGCCGCTACGCGCAAGTACCCATGGCAGCCGAAGCCGCGCATCGTCGTGTGCATCCCCTGCGGCGCCACGTCCGTCGAGAAGCGCGCGGTGTTCGAAGCCACCATCCAGGCCGGCGCGCGACAGGCCTACCTGATCGAAGAGCCCATGGCCGCGGCCATGGGCGCTGACCTGCCCGTCACCGAGCCGACCGGCTCCATGGTCGTTGACATTGGCGGTGGCACCACGGAGGTCGCGGTCATCTCCTTGGGCGGCATCGTCACGTCCTCGTCGCTGCGCTTGGCGGGCAACCGCATGGACGAGGCCATCGCCATGCACCTGCGCGACCTGCTGGGCATCAAGATCGGCGAGCGCACGGCCGAGATCATCAAAATCAAGATTGGCTCCATCCTGCCCTTCGAGGACGGGCGCGAGCGCGACATGATCATCTCGGGCCAGGACGTCATCACCGAGCAGCCCAAAGAGGTCACCATCCAGTCCGAGGACGTGCGCGCGGCGCTGCAGGCGCCCATCGACGAGATGGTCGTCCACATCAAGGAGACCTTCAAGAAGACGAACCCGGACCTCGCGTCCGACATCATCTCGAACGGCATCCTGCTCACGGGCGGCGGCGGCCTGCTCTCCGGCCTCGATCGCTATCTCACGCAGAAGCTCGAGATTCCGGTGTGGGTCAGCGAAACGGCGCTCACGAACGTGGTCGTGGGCTGCCTGAAGGTGCTTGAGACCCCGACGGCCCTGAAGCAGACCCTCATGCGCTCGAAATAGCGCTAGGTCCGGCCTATGGCTCTGAAATTCCATGACAATGCTGCGATCCTGCGCGGACCGCTGGTCGCTGTTATCCTTTTGGTGGTGTCGCTGGCGCTCGTGACCGCGTACGCCCGCGAGGGCGAGGGCGGCCCGGTGCACACGGTGCAGAACGCCTTCTCGGCCATCGCCGCTCCGGTCGGCATGGCGGGCTCGTCCGTCGCCGCCGCAGGCGACTCGGTGGGCACCGCCATCGAAGACCTCACGGCCGACGCGTCCACGCTCTCCGGCCTGCGCGAGCAGAACGGGCAGCTGCGCGGTCTGGTAGGCCAGCTTGAGGAGTACCGCCAGGAAGCCCAGCGCCTGCAGGGTCTGCTGGACATCGAAGACCAGTACGCGCTCACCTCGGTCGCCGCCCGCGTGGTGGGCCGTTCCAGCGATTCGTGGAACGACGTGGTCACGCTCGACAAGGGCACCGCCGACGGCATCTCCGCCGGCTTGCCCGTCATGTCGGGCACCGGCCTGGTGGGTCAGGTCATTTCCGCCACGCCGCACACCTGCGACGTGCGCTTGCTCACCGACCAGCAGTCCGGCATTGCCGTGCTCGTGCAGTCCAGCCGCGCCGAGGGCATCGTGCGCGGCTCGCTCGAAGGCCTGCTCTACCTCGAGGACCTCCAGTCCACCGCCGAGGTCAAGGTGGGTGACGTCATCGTGACGAGCGGTCTGGGCGGCAGCTTCTTCCGCGGCATCATCGTGGGCGAGGTCGTGAGCGTGGAACAGCAGGCGGGGGACACCTCGCCGGTCATCGTGGTGAGCCCGAACGCGGACGCCTCCTCGTTCGAAGAGGTGCTCGTGGTCACGGCCGTCGGCAACGCCGGCGCCGCAGACGAGGGGGCGACCTCCGGTGAGCACGCGAACGATTCCGCTTCGAGCTCCGGCTCGTCCTCGTCCTCCTCCGGCAGCTCGACGAGCTCCTCTTCCGACGAGTCGGGCGAGTCCGACTCCAACTCCGACTCCGACGCGGCGCATGCCGGCTCGAGTTCGGACGAGGCGTCCTCCGACGGCGAAGGGGGCGATTCCCAGTGAGAAGCGCGCTTCTTCCCGTTATCGTCGGCGCCGTCATCGTGACGTTGCTGCAGATCGCGCTCGCGCCGAACATCGCGCTGTTCTCGGCCATGCCGAACTTCATGGTCGTCTACGTGCTCATCGTGGCCATGGTGCGACCGGGCGCGTCGCTGTACGTGCTCGCGTTCGTGCTCGGCCTGCTCTACGACCTGTTCGGCTACGGGCCGGTCGGCGCCATGCCGTTTTTGCTCATCCTGCTGTCCTTCATCGTCTCCCGGGCGTTCGCGCTGTTGAACAACGACACGGTCTTCGTGCCGCTCGCGCTGTTCGTGGCGGCGGACTTCCTGCTGGAGCTGCTGTACGCCGCGTTCCTTTTGGGCCTGGGCATGGCGGACTCCGTGGTTGACGCCCTGATTTATCGCGCGCTGCCATGCGCGCTCTACAGCACGGTGGCGGGCCTTGTCCTGTACCCTATCGCGCGCCATTTCCTGGCGACCGAGGTCATCTCCGACGTGCACACCGCCACGCCGCGGTTCCGCTAGGGGGCATGCCTCATGCTGTTGGCTATCATCGCCGGCTTGATCACGCTCGTCGTGCTCGTCGCCGGCGTCGTCGTGTTCTTCAACGTCCGCTCGTCGCGCACTGAGCAGCACGCGAAGAGCAGCCTGCGCTACGCCGCCATCAAGACGGTCGGCGTGTCCGCCGAGGCGCCCAAGACCGCCCAGGGCGCGCGCCCGACGCGCGTGCAAGAGGGCGGAGCCCCCGGCGCCGCTCCCGCCGAGGGCCTGCGCAGCCGTTTCATGGCGGTGTTCGTGCTCTTCGCGGTGGTGTTCGGCTCGCTTGCCGCAAAGCTTTGGAGCCTGCAGATCCTCCAGGGCGAGCAGTACCGCCGCCAAGCGGACGAGAACCAGTACACCATCGTGCGCACGCCCGCTCCGCGCGGCATCATCTACGACCGCAACGGCGTGGCGCTCGTCGCGAACCGCTCGTCCTTGACCGTGCTGGCGGACGCCGAGGTCGCCTCCGACCGCGACGTGCTGCTGCGCCTTTCGGCCCTGCTCGGCCTGCCGTACGGCGTCGTGCGCCAGCGTGCGCAGGACACGACGGGCGGCGTGCAGAGCCAGCGCGTCATCGCCTCCGACGTCGACTTGCGCCAGGTCGCCTTCATCTCGGAGCACCAGGACGCGTTCCCGGGCGTCACCACCGAGAATCGCACCGACCGCGTGTACCCGTACGGCTCGCTGGCGGCTCACGCGCTCGGCTACGTGCAGACGGTCTCCGAGTCCGATCTTGAGAACGTGGCGGAGGGCCGCGACCTCGAGATGGGCGACATGGTGGGCAAGACCGGCGTGGAGCAGGCCTACGAGAACCTGCTTGCCGGAGACCACGGCCAGCGCCAGCTGGTGGCCGACGCCGAGGGCAACGTGCGCCAGGTCGTGAGCGAGATCGCCCCCTCAAAGGGCAACGACGTGTACCTCACCATCGACGCGAAGGTGCAGACCGCTGCGGACCAGATCCTGAAAGAGACCATCGCGCCGAACGGCTCCATCGGGTCGGGCTCGGGCACGGCGGCCGCCATCGTCTGCATCGACGTGACGAACGGCGAGATCATCGCTATGTCCAGCTACCCCACCTACGACCCGGCGGACTTCGTGCACGGCATCTCCGAAGAGCGCTACACCGCCTACAACGACAACGAGTACCACCCCCTGAACGACCGCGTCATCGCGGGCGAGTACGCCGCCGGCTCCACGTACAAAGCGTTCACGGGCCTGGCCGGTCTCGAGTACGGCTTCGCCACGGCGGACTCGTACTGGACGTGCACGGGCGAGTGGACGGGCTTCGGCTCCGAGTACCCCCAGCACTGCTGGGACCTCAACGGCCACGGCACGCTCGACTTGCGCCAGGGCGTCGTCGTCTCGTGCGACACCGTCTTCTACGAGATCGCGAAGAGCTTCTACGAGAACCGCAACACGGTGGGCGAGGACGCCATGCAGAACGTCATCAAGGAGTTCGGCTTCGGCAAGGAGACGGGCGTCGACTTGGCGGGCGAGCGTGTCGGCCGCGTGCCCACGCCCCAATGGAAGCGCGAGTACTACACCGACGCGCCGGAAGAGCAGGCGTGGCTGCCTGGCGACAGCTCGAACATGGTCATCGGCCAGGGCAACGTGCTCGTCACGCCGCTGCAGCTGGCGGTGGCCTACGGCGGCGTCGCCACGGGCAAGCTGCTGAAACCGCACATCTTCAAGGAGGCGCGCAACTCCGAGGGCAACGTGGTGCTCTCGGCCCAGACGGAGGAGACCGGCGTGCCGAACATCGAGGAGCAGTACTACGCCTACATGCGCGATGCGCTCCACGGCGTCGCCACCGAAGAGGAGGCCGTGAGCGCGCTCTGGTCCGAAGTGGGGATTTCCGCCGCCGCCAAGACGGGCACGGCCGAGGTCGACGGCAAAGAGGACTTCGCGCTGTTCG
>DVLD01000017.1 GCA_018715725.1 Candidatus Aveggerthella excrementigallinarum | reverse complement strand
AAGGCAGCCAGCAGGCTCTGTTCCTTCGCCGTGAGCACGCGTCCTCCTTCCTGTGCGCTCCCCGCGGTGCGCGGGGCGTCGTGCAGGCGTTCCCCTGCGATGTTTTTGACCTCAGAAACAAAGAAAGCGGGTCGCCCCACTTTCTCAAAGTTCCGAAAGTATTCTGCGCGCAGCAGCGACGGTGCAGCGCGCTTGCGGTTGGCATTCTAGCACGTCCCGCCCATTTCGGGAAGTCCGCGCGCCCTCCATCACCGGCTGCACACAATTCGCCGCGGGCGGCGCGCAGGCGCTCGGCGGCGCCACGGGCCGCCCTGCCCCGGACATGAAACGGGCTCGCGGCCGTGCGGTCGCGAGCCCGTCGTCGTGCGCGATGCGTGGCAGGAAGCTTACTTCTCCGCTTCCTTCAGCTTGCTCTCAATCACCGCGGCGTTCGTGATGAGGATCATGGACGAGACGGAGGCCGCCGCCTGCAGCGCCGTGCAGGTGACCTTCGTCGGGTCGGTGACGCCCATCTCGATCATGTCGCCGTGCTCGCGCGTGGCGGTGTTCAGGCCGTAGTTCAGCGGCCACTCCTCGGCCTCGCGCGCCTCGATGTCGCCGTTGAAGCCGGCGTTCTCGGCCAGGCAGCGCAGCGGCTCGGAGCACGCGCGCTTCAGGATGTCCGCGCCCAGCTGCTCGTCGGGGTCGTCGAACGTGAGCTCGTCGACCGCCTTCGCGGCCTGGAACAGCGCCACGCCGCCGCCGGCGACGAGGCCCTGCTCGATAGCGGAGCGGGTGGCCATGAGGGCGTCCTGGATGCGGCTGCGGATCTCGTTCATCTCGGCCTCGGTGGCGGCGCCGACCTTCATGACGGCGATGCCGCCGGTGAGCTTCGCCAGGCGCTCGCGCAGGACATCGCGGTCGTAGTCTGTGTGCGGCAGCTCGAGGTCGTGTCGGATCTGGTTGCAGCGCTCCTCGATGGCCTCCTTCTTGCCCTTGCCGCCGATGATGAGCGTGCGGTCCTTCGTGATCTGGACGGACTCGGCGCGGCCGAGCATGCTCTTGCGCGCGTCCTTGAGCGTCAGGCCGCGGTCGGCGGTGAGGACCTCGCCGCCGGTCAGGACGGCCACGTCCTGCAGCTCGGTCTTGCGGCGGTCGCCCAGGCCCGGGGCCTTGACGGCGACGCAGTTCAGCACGCCGCGGCTGCGGTTGAGCACGAGCGTGTTGAGGGACTCGCCGCGCACGTCGTCCGCCAGGATGAGCAGCGGATGGCCGGACTGGATGACCTCCTCGAGCACCGGGACGATGTCGCGGAAGTTGTCGCGCAGCTGCTCGTCGGTCATGAGGATGTAGGGCTGCGTGAGCTCGCCGGTCATGGTGCCCGGGTCGTCGGCCATATGCGGGGAGATGAAGCCGTTCTCGAACATGAGGCCCTTGAGCACGCTCAGCTCCAGGCCGAAGCTCTGCGACTTCTCGACGGAGATGACGCCGTCCTTGCCGATCTCGTCGATGGCGCAGGCGATCTTCTCGCCGATCTCCGGGTCGCCGGAGGAGATGGTGGCCACCTGGGCGATCTGGTCGTGCGTGGAAACGGTCACGGCGTTCTCCTTCACGCGCGCCTCGACCGCGTCGGCGGCAGCCTGGATGCCGCGGCGCAGGGCCAGCGGCTCGGCGCCGGCGATGACGTTGCGCACGCCCTCGCGCACGATGGCGTCAGAGAGGATGGTGGCGGTGGAGGTGCCGTCGCCCGCCTCGTTGTTGGCGGCGATGGCGGACTCGCGCACGATGGAGATGCCCATCTGCTCGATCGGGTCGGTCACGTCGATGTTCGCCGCGACGGTGGCGCCGTCGTTCGTGACGTTGACGCCGCGGTAGTCGTACTCGTTGAGCAACCAGTCCTTCTGGTCCTTGAAGCCCTTGGCCTGCAGGGCGACGTAACGACCCTGCGGGCCGACCGTCACCTTCACGGCCTCCGCCAGCTTGTGGACGCCGGCGGCAAGCTTCGCTCGCGTTTCGTTATCGTAGGCAATGTCTTTGGACATGGGCCCGTCCCTTCTGATCGAGAGCGGCGCGGGAGCGCCGTCGTGCGCTGTTCGAGGCCGGTCGCGCCGGCCGCCGTGGGGACGCCGCGCGAGCGCGCGACGCTGCGGGCGGCGAAAACCGACCGCTGTCAAAATTAGCACTCTTTGTGCCAAAGTGCTAGCAAGAGAGGGCAACAGATTGCTTACACGTTGAATTCCGCAGCGGCCGCCCGGTAGCGGAGCACGCCGTCCTCCCCCGTCCGGCGCTCGACGGCGCCCACGTCCACCAAATGGTCGAGGTACACGAGGCCCTCGCCCACGATGGCCCAGCGCTGCACGAGCGAGACGTCCTCCCAGCGGTCGAACGGCACGTTCCAGCGCACGCCGCGCGTGGCCTCGTAGCCCGTGCACCCCTCGTCAGCGCCGGTCGCCACGCTGAAGCACCGCCCGCGGCCCGCGCGAGAGCACGCGCCCTGCGAGCGCACGGACGCGAGCATGTTCCCCAGGCGGTCACGCCGGTGCTGGGCGAGCCATGCCGCCCGCTCGCGCCATCCGTCCTGCAAATCTCCGTGCGAGTGGCACAGCACGCGCACGGGCAGGCGCTGCAGCTTCTCGAGGCTCTCCAGGTAGCACCCCAGCCCGTCCGTCCCGTGCGGCGAGAAGTCGACACTCGAGGTGATCGCGAACAGCACCGCATCGCCGCTGAAGAGGACGCCCGAGCCCTCGTGGAAGAGCGCGAGGTGCCCCACCGTGTGCCCGGGCGTGTCGATCACGGTGAAGTCCCACCGTCCGCACGAGATGACGTCCCCTTCCTTGACGTACGTCTCGCTGTGCCGCGGCACGTCGTAGCAGGCAAGGCTCCGCGTCAGATCCGAGAACGCGGCGAGCTCCTTCGGGGGCACGCCCTCGGCCCGCAAGCGGGCGAACAGGTCGGCGCGGTACTCGTCCGTGCCGAGTCGGCGCAGATGGTCGAGGTCCGCCTGGCTGGCGTACACGCGCGCAGAGGGCGGGACCACGCGGTCGACGAGCCCGGCATGGTCGGTATGGAAGTGCGTGAGGAAAAACTTCGCCGTGCGGCGGTCGACGCCGAGCTCGGTCAGGCCGGCGTCCAGCGCCTCGCAAGCCTCGCTCGTGGCGGGGCCGGTGTCGACGACGAGGCTCTCGTCCCCATCGCGCACGACGTAGCAGTTCATCCCGTCGATGCCGGGCCCCGTGCAGGGCACGACGATGCGGTAGACGTCGGGCGCTGTGTTGATCTTTTCTGCAAACATGCGCCGATTGTACCGCAGCGAAGCCCGCCCCGCCGGCGCCGTGCGCAAAACGGCCCGAGGCCGAAGCCCCGGGCCGTGCACGTCACGTATCGCGCGCAGGCGCGCTGGAGACGAGCCCTACTCCGCCGGGTAGAAGCCGGACGGGGTCTCGTTCAGGTTGATCATGATGTTCTTGGTCTGGCAGTAGTGCTCGAGCATGATCTTGTGGGTCTCGCGGCCGATGCCGGACTCCTTGTAGCCGCCGAACGGAGCGCCGGACGGGATCTGGTTGTAGGTGTTCACCCACATGCGGCCGGTACGGATGCCCTGGGCCACGCGGAAGGCGCGGTTGATGTCGCGCGTCCACACGGCGCCGCCGAGGCCGTAGACGGAGTCGTTCGCCAGGTCGATGACCTCTTGCTCGTCAGAGAACTTCTGCAGCACGGCCACCGGGCCGAAGATCTCCTCCTGGGCGACGCGGCACTTGTTGTTCGGGATCTCGATGAGCGTCGGCTTCAGGAACGCGCCCTTGGCGCACTCGCCCTCGGTGT
>DVLD01000193.1 GCA_018715725.1 Candidatus Aveggerthella excrementigallinarum | reverse complement strand
GAAGAGCTTCCCGTCGCGCACGCCGTACACGACCGAACTGCGGAAATCTTGGTCAGGCAGGGCGGGCGGCGCGGCAAGCTTCGTCCACGCGCCATCCTCCGGGCTCTTGGCGCGGTACAAGTACGAACCGCCCGAATCCGCCAGGTACAGCACATCGCCGCCGTTCACGAGCACGCCGGACGCTTGCGCGCCGCCCGCAACCTCGGGCAGCGCCGCCACGCGCTCCAGCGTCGCGTGCGCAGTGCGCACGGGCAGCTTGTAGGACGCGCGGTAGACGCGGCCGGTGGACGCATCCGTCACGTCAACCCGGTGCTGCTCGCCGTCGAACGCCTCGGCCGGGACCGCGAACGTGACGGCGTCGTCCGATTGCACGGTCGGCGTCATCGCGACGCCGTCGAAGGCTACCTGCGCGTCGCCGAGCGCGTACCCGTACACCGTGACCGTCCCCGCCGCGCTGTCCGCCTCGAGCGACCAGGTGTTCGCGCTGACGGATGCCGGGTCCAGCGCGGCGTTCCAGTCGAACCGGCCGTCGGTGGCGGTGTGCTTCTCCACGCCCAAGAAGGCGGCGTCGGAAATCGGCACGGTGCCGCCCACCGTCATGCCGCGCAGTTCGAGCGCGCTCGCGTCGGGATGGATGGCGGCCAGCTGGGCCACGGAGCCTGCCAGCAGCGGCGTGGCCATGGACGTGCCGGACTGCAGCGCGTACGGCACGTACGCGCCCGTCTCGGGCGTCACGCCCGCGCCTGCCACCTTCCCAATGCCCACGCCGGTGAACACGCCGGAGTACACGCCCGAGGACGCGGCAGGATTTCTCGCGTCGGCGAAGGTGAGCGCCACGCCAAAGGAAGCCTGGGCGTGATCCGGGTTCGTCTGCGAGACCGCCGTCGAATTGATGCCGTAGTTGTCGGCCATGGACAGCACCGTGCCCGACGCCGCCAGGCTGGGCACCCCGGTATCCCCGCGCGTGGCCAGCTGCGCCACGCCGACAAGCTGCGCCGATTTCGGCGAGACCTCGGTGTCGATCGCCGCCGTGAGGCCGATCGCGTAATCGGACGGCGTGTCCGTCGTGCCCGCGAACGGGTTCGCCTCGCTCCACACCACCTGGAACACGTACGAAGAAAGGGGCGCCGAGAGCTTGCCGGCGTCCACCGTGACGCGCAGGCCGGGCTCGCCCGCCACGACGTCTGCCTCGGCGGAGACCTTGACCGCCTCGTAGTCGGAAGCAGGCACGTCCTGGCCGTCCGAGCGCGAGATGAGCACGCTGTAGTCGCTCGGGTTCTCTGCGTAGTCGCTGAAATCCTGGTAGTACGTCAACGCTTTACCGACCCGGTGCGAAAGCACGGGCTGGAAGTAATACGCCGCAGCGCGCGTGCTGACCGTGGACAGGATGTTCGAGCCAGGGGCCGCCACGTCGACGGCGGTCTCGTTGTAGTTCGAGAAGGACGAAAGCGCGTTCTCCGCGTTCGAGGACGCCACCGCGACAGCGAACGGGCTCTGCAGCCCGATCGTCGACGCGTACTCGGGCATGGACGAGGCGTCCGTGGAGTTGTTCATGGCTGCGAACAGCGAAAGCGCGCCCGCCCTGCCTGCCTGGTTCACCAGGTAGTCGAGAACCGGCTGGTAGAAGCCGGCATTGTACGAGTTGTTGACGGCCACCACGTTCTCGCCCGCCAGCAAAGCGGCCACAACGTACTGGTACGCCGCGACAACGCTGCTCGCAAGCGGGACGGAAGACCCGTCGGGAGCAACCTTGAGCGCCATGACCTTCGTGTCGGACGAGACGCCCGCAATGCCTTCGCCGTTTCCTGTCGCCGCCGCGATGATGCCGGCGCAGTGCGTGCCGTGCGAGTCCTCGCCCACGCCCGCCGGACGAGGGTCGTCGTCCCCTTCGGCGAAATCGTAGCCATGAGACCCCGCGGTGCCCGGCAGGCCCGGGATGCCGTCATTGGTCCACAGGTTGTCGACCAAGTCAGGATTGTCAACGTCGACGCCAGTGTCGATGACGGCGACGACGTTCTCCTCGAGCGCGCCGGACGCTTGCGCCTCCGCGCGCGCGGCGAGCGCGGCATCGAGGTCGATGGAAGCAGGCCCTTCGTGCAGGTAACCCTGCCATCCACGATAGTACGGGTCATCCTGCGGCGAGGTGGCGGCAGGCTGCGCAGCCGACGGCTCATCGGCAACCTGTGCGGCTGACGACTCGTCTGCAATCGCAGGCTGCAAGCGTGCCGACCCCGCCGCATCTGGCGCAGCCGATTCCGCAGCCGCCGCGTCTCCACCCGGCGTGCCTTCGCCCGGAGATGCAGCGCCCTCGCCGGCAGCGCTCCCGCCTGCCGCCGCGCCTTCAGCCGTGGCGGCGACGCCCGCGGCAAGAGCGCGTGAGGCGGCCTCGCCGTACGCCGTCAGCGCATCCTCGCCCTCATCCTCGTCGATCGAAAGCTCGTAGTTCGGCTGCGCCGCCTCGACGCCATCAAGCTCCGTCAGCTGGGAAATCAGGTCGTCCGTGCTCGCGCCCTCCTGCGAGACGAGCGCCACGCGCACATCGTCGCCCGAAGGAACCGCGCTGCCCACCGCGCCATCGGCACCGTCCACAGCGCGCGCCGTGAGCACGCCCCGTTCCTGCGCTTCGTCCACCGCGGAGAAATCCCACGTCTGGAGCACCGAGATGCCGTACTCCTCGAACTTCGAGGAGCCGTCGCCCAGCGCGCGGGCGCCCACGGCGTCCTCCCCCGCGCTGGACGCGCGATAGAGCACGAGCGCCTGCCCTTCGACGGACGGCATGTCCGCCGCCGCGCCCGATGACGCGCTGTCGACGGATGGCGTGGCGCCCGGGGCGCTCACGGCCGCGCTCGTGGAGCCTGCCGAGCGGACCGGCGCTGCAAGCGCCGCGGACGGCGCCATGCCGGCCACCAGGGTAAGTGCAAGCGCGCACCGGAGCGAGCGCGACGCCAACAGTCGGGAAAGAGCCATGGCCTTCACCTTTCGTCAGAGAGCGAATCAGGCTGCACACAGCGCATGAGCGCCGAAATGTCCACCCTTCATTTTAGGCGTCCCGCCACCCCGCCCTGTCATGGCGGGAACGAATGCCGGCCTCCGCGACATGAATGCGGGCGAGCATGCAACCTGCCCGACCCGCCATTCGTCCTCAGGAAATGCCGAAGGGCCGGAACCACACGGTTCCGGCCCTTCGATACCAGGAGCCTTCCGGCTCCGAACGCCTTCGTTCGTGCCGCGCTTCGGGCGCTCGATTCGCCCGCGATGCCCTTACTGCTTCGGCACGACCACCGTCGGCGTCTGCAGGTTCAAGAGAACGCTGTGCGTGACCGAGCCGAACACCGCGCGACCGAGCGCCTTGCGAGAGTGCGTGCCGAGCACGAGCGTGCGGCATTCCTTGCTGCAGTCCACGAGCACGCGGGACGGCGCGGAGCCCTCAATGGCCTCGCCCGTGACCTGCAGGCTCGGGTGCTGTTCCTTCAGACGCTCCACCAGGGCGTCAAGGTTGCGCTGGAACTGCGCGCCCACGGGGCGCAGGCCGCCCCCCATGGCCTCGGCGGAGCGGGACAGCATGGGCGGCAGTCCCCACGCGGAGACCAGACGCAGCGGCTCGTCGAGCAGCAGCGCCACGCGCGCGCCGAACTGGACGGCATCGTCGCTGGAATCATCCGGGCCGATGCCCACCACGATGCCCGTGCGCTCGGCGTCCGGGTCCCAGTCGGACGGGACGACGACCGTCGGAACGTCGGTGGAGATGGACACGCGCAGGCCCTTCGCGCCGCCGATGGTCTCTCCCACGGAGGCGCCATGGTGCGAGCCCATGACGATCATGTCGTGCTTCTGCGCCGCGTCGGCCAGGCACTCCACAATCTTACCCGTGACGATGGCCGTGCTAGCCTCAAGGCCCGGGTGACGCTCGATCATGCGGGCCCGTTCGGCCTCGAGCATCTGCTCGATGGAGCTGCGCAGGTCTTCTGCCGGCGTGCCGTACGCCTGGACCGCGCTCTCGTCGATGATGGCGAGCAGGGTCAGCCCCGCCCCTTCGCGCTCTGCGCTGCGAGCAGCCCACTCAAGGGCGCGCTGGCCGCGCTCGGTGCCGTCGATGCCGACAACAATGCTGTTCATGCGAATACGCCTGCCTTTCGTCCTAATGGAACATCGGAATCATGAGCCACAGCGCGAACAGCACGATGGCTATGCAGGCGGCGAAGCACACCACGGAGCCCAGACGGGCCATGAGGTGAGCGTTGCCTTCGCCGTCGACGCCGCTGCCTGCCCACAAGCGCAGGCCCGTCGCGTACAGGGTGCTGATGACGCACGCGACGCAGATAGCGACGACAAGGACCGTGACGAAGCTCGTTATTTCTTGCATGAAGAGTTCCATATGACCATCCCTCCTTACGCTGCGTGGGCGGTAGCCGGTTCGGCGTTGAGTTTAACATCCGCCCGATCGTTCACGTTCATGGAGTTGACCGGATTACGGCGAGAGAGGCGGAAGATGACGAAGCCGGCGATGAGGGCCAGGACGACGGTGGCGATGACGCCAGCAAAGCCCGTCTTCGTCAGCGCGCACGCGGCGGCACCGATGACGCCGGCAGCCGGGAACGTGACGAGCCACGCGATGAGCATGCGGCCCGCAACGCTCCAGTTGACCTCAGAGCCCTTCTTGCCCAGGCCCGAGCCGATGATGGAGCCGGAGCAGACCTGCGTGGTGGACAGCGCGAAGCCCAGGTGAGAGGAAACGAGGATGGTGGTGGCGGAACTGGCCTCGGCGGCGAAGCCCTGCGGGGTGTTGATCTCCGTCAGGCCCTTGCCGAGCGTGCGGATGACGCGCCAGCCGCCCATGTAGGTGCCGGCCGCGATGGTGATGCCGCACGCGGCGATGACCCAGAGCTGCGGGTCAGAGCCAGAAGGCTGCGCGCCCACGGCGATGAGGGCCAGCGTGATGATGCCCATGGTCTTCTGGGCGTCGTTCGTGCCGTGCGAGAGCGCCACCAGGCACGCGGTGATGGTCTGGCCATGGCGGAAGCCGCTTTCGACTTCGCCTTCCTTCATGCGCTTGACGATGGCGTAGATCAAACGCGTCGCGCAGAACGCCGCCAGGCCGGCGACGACCGGCGAGACGAGCGCCGGGATGAGGACCTTCATGGCAACGGCGGCGAAGTTCACGCCCTCGACGCCCGCGCCCACGATGACCGCGCCCACCAGGCCGCCGAACAGCGCGTGGGACGAGCTGGAAGGCAGGCCGACGAGCCACGTAAGCAGGTTCCAGATAATGGCGCCGAGCAAGCCCGCTAAGATGAATTCAGGCCCGATGGTCACCTGTTGCTCGTTGATGATGCCGCCCGAGATGGTGTTCGCGACTTCGGTCGACAGGAAGGCGCCAATCAAGTTCAGCGTGCCCGCCGCAATGACCGCGGTCTTGGGCTTCAGGGCTCCCGTGGCGATCGACGTGGCCATGGCGTTGGCCGTGTCATGGAAGCCGTTCGTGAAGTCGAACGTCAGCGCCGTGATGATGACGAGGCCAACGACGACAAGCGTGAAGATGTCCATGCGGTTCTCGATTCCTCCTTCAGCATGCAAACCCGAGATAGCGCGCACGAACCTCTCCCTCGTGCGGGCCTCGGCTAGTCTAGTACCCATTGCGGCAAGCTTGTGTAAAGGGAAAATCAAATATTCGTAAAGGTGCGTGAACACTTTTACGCATCCTCTACGCCACCTGGGAAAACGTCGCCATTCTGCCTACAGATTATCGAGCCGTTTCCGCAGGATGGCATCGTAGAAATCCGCGCCATGAGATAAGTGCAGACGCAGGGCGCGAGCCTGCTCGCCGCCAACGACGCGTACAACTATGAGGAAGGCACCGAGCCAGCCATCGCGCGCTCTGCGCTGCCCAGCTCCTACGACCTGCGCGACGAAGGCGTCGTCACGCCCGTGAGTCGTCACGCCCGTGAAGCGCCAGAATCCCTGGAGCACCTGCTGGGGATTCGCCGCCATCTCCGCAGCGGAAACGAGCATCCTCTCAGAGATGGGCACCACTTACGAGGAGTTCCCGCTGGACTTGTCCGAGCGCCAGCTCGCATGGTTCGCCCGCACGCCCCTGCCCGAGGACGCCGGCTCGCAGGCGGGCGAAGGCGTGCACGCCACGAACGACGACCCGAACCAGCGCCTGAACGTCGGCGGCTTTCCTTTCGTCGCCACGTCCGTCTTCTCTTCGGGCGTCGGGCCTATTTCGGAGGAGCAGGCACCGTACCGTAACAACGAGGGACTGACCGTCACTGGGCATGACGGCTATACCGAGTACTCCACGGGAGGCGACTGGTCGCTCGACGAGAGCCTGCGCTTCGCGCAGTCCTACCGACTGGAGTCGAGCAACATCCTGCCAAGCCCCCTCGACTCCGGCATCGAGTTCGACGAGAACGGCATCGCGCAAGGCACGTACAAGTACAACGAGCAGGGCACCATCGCCATCAAGTCCGAGCTCCTGGAAGGCCGCGCGGTGCAGATCGGCTTCTTCGCCGACGTGTCCCGCCCTGGCCAGGACACCGAGCCTCTGTTCATCAACACGGACACCTGGGCGCACTACACCTACGGTTCGCAGTACGCGAACCACGCCGTGACCATCGTGGGCTGGGACGACGATTACAGCCGCGAGAACTTCCTTGCAGGCCACCAGCCGCCCTACGACGGCGCATGGATCGTGAAGAACAGCTGGGGCGCCGGCTCGCAGGAGTTCCCGAACGCAGGCGACTGGGGCATCGACGAGGATGGTGACGGCGTAGGCGACGGCTACTTCTACCTGTCGTACTACGACCAAAGCCTGATGAAGCCGGAGACGCTGGACTTCGACGTGAGCGGCGACGAAGGACGTAGCTCCTACATCGTGAACGCCTACGATTACATGCCGTCCCAAGAGCTGAACATGGTGTCGTCCGCCGACCCGCTGCAGATGGCGAACGTGTTCACCGCCGAGTGCGACCAGCTGGTCACGACCGTGACCACCGAGACCTCCACCCCGTACACGTCCGTGTACTACGAGGTGTACATGCTTGACGACAACGCCACGAACCCCACCGACGGCACGTTGGTGGCGTCCACGTCCGACACGTACCAGTACGGAGGATTCCACCAGACCGACCTGCAGCATGGCGTGGTCGTGCGCGAAGGCCAGAAGTTCTCCGTGGTGGTGACCCAACGCACGGTGACCGGCCAGTATCAGATGCAGGCGGAGTGCGCCATAGACAAAGAGGGCGCCGAGGCCATCAAGGAGATGTCCGGCACAAACATGCCCACCTACACCACGGGCGTCGTGAACGAGAGCGAGAGCTACTTCAGCGAGAACGGCGTGTGGCGCGATTGGCTCGAAGGCATCGCGGAGCTCGAAAGCCAGGCAGAGCCGCCGATCACCTACGACTTCGACAACTTCGCCATCAAGGCGTACGCCGACCCGCTGTCGCTCGAGTTTGCCGACGTGGCAGACGATGCCTGGTACGCCGATGCGGTGGACTACGTCACCTCGAACGGCATCATGTTCGGGTATGCGAACTCCAGCACGTTCGGCCCGAACGACACCATGATGCGCCAGGACGTGGCCGTCATGCTGTTCCGTTGGCTGGCTCCCGAGGAAGCCGCGAAGTACAACGATCCCGACGCTGCCGACGCGGTCAACAACGAGACCGGGCTGGCGGATGTCGCCGATGGCGCGTACTACACCCCCGCTGTCAACTGGTGCTACCGAAACGGCATCTTGAACGGCTACAGCGAGGGAACCAACTTCGGCGTGGGCGATCCCATCACGCGAGAGATGGTCGCCACCGTTCTGCACCGCTCGATCGGCCAAGGGGGCGGCGACGCAATCAGCGGCGACTTCCCTGACAAGGCGGACGTGAGCTCCTGGGCGACGTCGTCCATGGCGTGGGCCGTTGACACGGGCATCGTCCATGGCAGCGACGGCCTGCTCGAGCCGCAGCGCGCCATCACGCGCGCCGAGATGGCAACGATGCTGCTCAACGCGCATAACGCAGGCCTGTAGCAGGATGCGCCACAAGCGCGGCGCTCATGTAGCTGCCGCGCACAATGCAAACGCAGGGGGCACAACGCCCCCTGCGTTGTTTTATCGCCGCCCGTATTGATTAGTCGCCGCATTCACGGTCGCCGCCAGCCACAGCGGACCGCGAGCCGCTGCCTCACATCTACTGCGCCCCAACTGCTGCCCCAGCCGTAGCCTTCGCCCCCCCAACCGCCGCGTCCAACTGCTGCCCAGCCGTAGCCGCCGCCCTAGCCGCTGCGCCCCAACCGTCGTCGCCGCCCCAACTGCTGCGCCAGCCGTAGCCGTCGCCCCCCGCTGCCGCGTCCAACTGCTGCCGTTCCCAACTGCTGCCAAATCCCCCGAGATGGCACATTCGCCGTTTTGCTGCACGAAAAAGGCCTTCCATCTGACAAATCGGCTTTCATGGCACGGCGGAACAGCGCCCCTGCCGTGCATGAAGCCCGGTCAAAGCGCCCAACACCGATCGTCTCCAAGTTATCCATTTCGACTATAGTTTCGACCTGCGTTTTCTCGTATCTATTTTCTTGCACAAAACGACAGCGCGCCTTTAGAGGAGCCTTTCGCGCGCTTCTCCATCTTTCCTCCATTCCATTTCGCACGATTTGTCAGATGAAACCGCCGTTTCGTGCACCGCGTGCTATTTCGTCGGATTTGGC
>DVLD01000192.1 GCA_018715725.1 Candidatus Aveggerthella excrementigallinarum | reverse complement strand
TCTTCAGCGTGTTGATCTCCTCCTCGGTGAGCTGGCGTTTCACGCGAGCAGGGCAGCCCATGGCAAGCGAGCCGTCAGGAATCTCCATGCCCTGCGTCACCACCGCGCCCGCTGCGATGAGGCAGTTCGATCCCACGCGCGCGTCGTCCATGATGATGGCACCCATGCCGATGAGCGTGTTGTCCCCGATGCGGCACCCGTGGACGATGGCACCATGGCCCACGGTCACGCCTTCGCCTACCTGCACGGCAGCCGTGCCGGCGTTCACGTGAAAGACGCAGTTCTCCTGGATGTTGCTGCGAGCGCCCACCACGATGTCGTTTCCATAATCGCCGCGCAGGGCGGCGCCGGAGAACACGGTCACGTCGGGACCGATGGTCACGTGGCCAAGGATGCTGCAGTCGGGGGCGATGTTCGCGCTCGGGTCAATCTGTACGGAACGGTAGTCCATAGGGTCTTCCTTTCGATTTCGTCCGACTCCATAGAATAGTGCGCCCTGCGTTTCCTTTCGCATGATTTAATATTCCGCGCTTTATTTTCGTTCGCTATAGTGCTTGCATTGTTGCGGGCAGCGCGCGTGTTTCGGCTGCGCTGCGCGCAGGAACGCGAACGTTCGCCCGAACCGTTCGCCCGAGCTGCGGCGCGCGCGTGGACGCGCGTTCGGCGGGAGGGCGTGAAGAAGGGGCGTGAAGGAGGGCGCTGTGGAGCGGCGTGTGGCTCGAAGCATGACTTACCGCGAGAAGCTTTTGCAGGCAGACCGTGAGGCAAAAACGGCTGTGGTCGGCCTTGTGCTTACAATCGTTGTGTGGCTGGTGTGCGGCATCGGCCTGTCCGGCCTGGACGTGAAGGTGTTCGGCACGCCGTTGTGGATTCTCGGCGGGACGCTGGGCACGTGGACGTTCTCCATCGTGGTCGCCGTGGTGCTGGGCAAGCGCGTGTTCGTCGACTTTGATCTGGACGACGACGCGCCTTCGAGCGCGCAGGCGCATCAAGATGGCGGCACTCAAGCGCCTGCCGCGCACCACGCCGCTGGCATCGCGCGCCGAGATGCCAGCACTGCGTACCAGGCTGCTAGCGTCGCGAGCCACGCTGTTGGCGTTCAAACGTCTGCCGCGCACCAAGCCGCTGGCGTGCAGGCTTCCGCCGCGCCGGCGGGGAAGGACGGTGGTTTCCGTGGGTAACCTCGCGAGCATCATCCCGGTCGTCGTGTTCCTCATCGTGGCGACGGGCTTGGGCCTGTACGCACGGCGCGCCTCCAACAGCTCGGGCGAAGGCTTCGTTAAGGAATACTTCATCGGCGGGCGCAGCCTAGGCGGCTTCGTGCTCGCTATGACCACCATCGCCACGTACGGTTCCGTGAGCTCGTTCGTCGGCGGGCCGGGTCAAGCGTGGGAGACCGGCTTCGGCTGGGTGTACATGGCGACGGTCCAGGTGACGGCGCTGTTTTTGCTGTACGGCATCCTGGGCAAGAAGATGGCGCTCATCTCGCGCAAGATCGGCGGTGTCACCGTCATCGACGTCATTCGCGCGCGGTATAACTCCAATGCGCTTGCCGTGGCAAGTGCGGCCATCATCGTCCTGTTCTTCAGCGCCACCATGATCGCGCAGTTTGTGGGTGGCGCGAAGCTGTTCGAGGCGGTGACAGGCTATTCGTACAACGTCGGGCTTGCACTGTTCGGCATTGCCGTCATCGTGTTCACCACCATCGGCGGGTTCCGTGGCGTGGCGCTCACGGACACGTTGTGCGGCATTGCCATGCTCGTGGGCATTGTGGTGCTGGCGGCGGGCATCCTGAACGCGGGCGGCGGCTACGAGAACATCATGGCGACCATCGAAGCGAACAGCCCGCAGTTGCTCGAGCCGTTCTCTGCGGGCGCTATGCCGGCATCGCTCTACTTCACGCAGTGGCTTCTTGTGGGCGTGCTCACGTTCGCGCTGCCGCAGTCCGCCGTGCGGTGCATGGGGTTCAAGGACACGAAGGCGCTGCGCCAGGCCATGATCGTGGGCACGGTGATCATCGGCGCCATGATGATCGGCGTGACGGCCCTCGGCACGCTGTCGGCCGGCGTGCTGACGGACGACCTTGCTGCGTACGGCGGCAGCGTCGACAACATCATTCCGACGGCCATCGCGCGGACGCTGCCCCCGTGGCTGGCGGGCATCGCTATCATCGGCCCCATCGCGGCGTCCATCTCCACGGTTTCCTCGCTGTTGATCGCCGCGTCGTCTTCCATCGTGAAGGACCTCTGGCTGCATCGGTGCGAGTCGCGCGGGCGCGCGGTGCCGGACGCCACGATCGCGCGGCTCAGCCAGCTGGCGACGTTCGTCATCGGCGCGGTGGTGTTCGTGCTGTCCATCGTGCCGCCGGACGTCATTTGGCGTATCAACATGTTCGCGTTCGGCGGGCTTGAGACCGCGTTCTGCTGGACGTTCGTGCTGGGCCTGTTCTGGCGCGGCGCCACGAAGGAGGGCGCGCTGTTGTCCATGGTCGGCGGCGTGGTGGTGTACTGCGCGTGCATGGCGGCGGGCGTGACGTTCTTCGGCATGCACCAGATCGTGATTGGCATTACGGTGTCGCTGGCGCTCATGGTAGTTGGATCGCTCGCGAGCTCGCGTGCCGCGGTTCGCGCCGGCAAGCAGGCGCGTCCGCCGCAGTTCGAGGCGTTCTTCCCGGAGAAGTAGGCGCGCTGCACGGGCACGCCGCACGAGCACGCTCGTTACGCGCGTCGGGTTCGTTGCGCGTGTTGCGCTCGTTACGCGCGTTGCGATCGTTGCATGCGCCGCGCGTGCTGTGTGTCCTGTTTGATACATGTACCGTGCGCATTGCGCGTGCTACGTTCCGTTGCACGCGTCGTGCGTTGTTGTGCGTAATGCGCCTGTTTACTGCGCGGATTGATCTCTGGTGTGGTGAGTTCCAGCGCGGTGGATTTCCGGTGCGGTGAGTCTCTGGCAGAGTGAAAGTGCTGCCAAATCCGGCGAAATGGCAAATCGGACGTCGTCGTGCGCGAAAACGCCGCCTCATCTGACAAATCGGCCGAAAAGGCATGAAGAAAAGATGAAGGAGACGGTTGTTTCGTTTTCGAAGAGCGCCCGCCGCGTCAGGTGTTTCCTGTCATTCTGAAAACAACGAGTTCAGAATTATTTCCCGGCTGAATAATGTCACACAGGCTGCGTCCGCGTCATTTCAAGATGGCTAAAATTGACCTGCAAAAGCTTCTTCGCCGTGCCACGAAGCAAGATTTGTCAGATGAGACGATGTTTTCATGCAACGAAATCCCGATTTTGCCATTTCGGCGGATTTGGCAGAAGGCTTTGTTTGGCAGAAAGCTCTGAGATTTGACGCGCTTGCTGCAAGTCGCCTCCCTTGCGCGTTGTTGTTCTTGCTCCGGTCGCTGTCCTTGCATGCCGTTGCCCTTGTCATGGGTCGTTGTCCTTGCTGCCGCTACCCTTGCATGCCGTTGCTCTTTCCACGAGCCGTTGCTCTTGCCGCGAGTCGTTGCTTTTGCCATGGGCCGTTGCCCTTGCAAGCGCTGCCCTTGCAGGCGCTTCTCTTGTGAGAACCGTTCCTTGTATATGCCTTTGCCATTGGCGCCCGTCCAAATCGCGCAATCAGCAACAAGGCCCCGGTGCTTTCTCAGCGCGGCACTCGTGCAAAGGGGTTGATGCTCCATCCCGCGTTCGGCACGCGTTGCTTACTCTGCTGTCATTGAAAGGGAAGCGGCGTTTGGGGGATTGCCGGTCTGGGGCAGAGTGCGTCGGCGCGCATGATCTCGCTATGCGCACGGGCAAACCGGGCGGAAAAGTCGGCAACGCGCGGAACAGGGCGCATTTTGAGCGCGAGCGCTATCGTGCGTGCTAGCGCGGTCATGCTCGCTTGGTCAAACACTTGAGCGGCGGTTGCTGTGTACACGGTGAGGCCCTGGTGGACAAGGGCGTTGCGACGACGGGAATCCCGGTCGATGTTCGCTTCGCCCTCGTGGTGAGCACGACTTTCGTACTCAAGCGCGATGCCGTGTTCCTCCCAGAGAAGGTCGGGCTTGCGGGTTAACGTCGTGCTCGACGAGTTGTCATGGATGCTGACCTCCTTGTTCATGACGGGCTTTGGAAGGCCGAAGCATCCGCGGGTGCCAGGCGCGGACAGCAGCAGTGCCAGCTTCGACTCCATGGGGGAGTAGGAGTTGTCGACGGAGAGCCGCGCTGCTTCCAAGGCGGTCTTGACGCCTGGGGTTCTGTTCGCGCGCGAGCAATAGGCGAAAAGGCTCGTTGCGGACGAGAGCGGAGCCCGCACGACGAGCTCCTTGTTTGCCGGGTCGATTGCGTATCGTCCGAAAAGCTCGCAACACAAGAGGGCCGTTTGCCATAACGACGCGTGCTCGGCGAAATGAATCACGCAGAGCTCGGGCGAGGCGATATACACGTTGTTGCCGCAGTCGAAGAACGAGCCTGCGGGAAATGGCTCGGCCATACGTTTGCGCGTGCATGCCGTTGACCGGAGATTGTTGCCTCGGCGTGGGACGACGACGTTGTACGGCAGCGTGATAGCCCCTTTCGAGCCAAGGTCGTGCTCTAGAACGTCCCGGTTCGTGCTCGAGAAATCCCCAAAGGTTGCGACGCGGGTTTTGCGTGGCCAGGGCATCATGCTGAGCGCCGCGGCAGTCCAGCATTCGAGCGCGGACAATCCTCCCAGATACAGGCGCTTCTTGCCCATGGCAACTCCTTCGACCGTGGATGCGACCCGCGGTTATCGTAGGAGCGAAACACGCGTGCAAGCGTGGGGCCCGACGGAATACAGATACGGCAACGAATTCGTTGCCGTATCGTCATGACGTGTAAGGTTCCGCCGGCATATGTGCAAGGTTTCGTCAGGGTCACGCAAGGTTCTATTGGGATTGCGGAATATGTTGGGGTTGGTCGTCGGGACTGCGGTCTTTATGGGATTGCGCAAGGATTGGAGTTGCGCGCGGTCGGGATTGTACGGGGTCAGGATTGTGCGGGCCCCGGAGTTGCGCGCGGCCGGAATTGTGCGAGCGCTCGGCTATTCCACGTGGAAGGTGGTCGAGGAGACCTTCGCGACTTTCGTGCCAAGGTTGTCGGTCACGTCGACGGTGAAAAAGCCCGTGCGGCGGCCGGACTTGTCGATGGCGCCCGTAGCAATGAGCTTCGTGCCCTTCGCGGCGCCAAGGTAGCGGATTTCGCTCGTGAGCGTGACGCTTGGCGGGTTGGCGATGTTGGACATGACGGCCAGCACGAAGTCGGCCAGCGTGAAAGTGGCGCCGCCCATGACGGCGTTGTGCGCGTTCAGGTGCACGTCCTCAATGGGCATCTCGCACACAACGCGGTCGGCGGTGGCTTCCACGATGCGGCAGTGGGCGGCCTGGGTGGCAAAGCGATCGTTGCGGTAGGTCTCTTGCAGCTCTTCCAGCGTGGGGATGTTCGAGGTTTCCATGCGGTCAGTCCTTTCGTGCGGGTGGAGTTTGGTGCCGAAATACGAAAAAAGGTCAGAAGCCGAAGCCTCTGACCTGACATTTTATGGTGGTCGCTGCAGGATTTGAACCTGCGACCCCCGCCGTGTGAAGGCGATGCTCTCCCGCTGAGCCAAGCGACCATTCATCAGCTGCCGTAGCAGCGGATTTATATAATACCAATTTCAAGCGGACTGGCAACCCTTTTGGCTGAACTTTTTGCCAATGCTCCCGTCGTTCACGTAATCTGCGCATTTTCGCACAACGGAGTCCGCTCGAGACCACTCGAGACAAATCCTCGTCGGTTTCGCGAGATTGAGAGGCCGTGAATTGTCAGAGCAAGTGCAACGCCTCGCCATGGAAGACCTCCCACGGCGTCCTCCAGCCCAGGCGCTTGCGAGGCCTGCGGTTGACCGCATCGTACACCCTCGCGACGTCGCCGTCCGACACGGC
>DVLD01000191.1 GCA_018715725.1 Candidatus Aveggerthella excrementigallinarum | reverse complement strand
GCGCCGAAGGAGTACCATGCCGCCGAGTTGCCACCATCTGGACTCCCTGCCGCCTCGTCGGACCCGCGCGTTCGGCGCGTCCGGAACCGACGCCGTATGCGCCGAGCGAGCGCAGATTCCTCGTGCGCGAGGGGACGTGGTGTTCACGCACCAGACCGCGCTTCTCATTGCGCGCACTGCCCGCCTTGAAACGGTCGAGCGCAACAAGAACCCCTTCCTCCTTCCCGACCGCCCTCCAGGCGCAAGCGACATCCGGCACGCCGCTCGAATGGCGAAGGCAGAGCACCCGACCGTTCTTTTCCGCTCGCCCGTCGAATGCCTTGTGCGCGCGTCCCTTGGCTACCACGCACCGCACGCCTGCCGATTCCGGCAGCACGGCAGCCACATGCCCCGCGGGTCGCTCATGCGCGTCGCCGAACACGCATGGTGCGTCTCTCCCGAGCTTGCGTTCGTGCAGGAAGCCGCCCGCTCGAGCGACCGAATTCGCCTTATGCTGCTGGGATGGGAGGTCTGTGGCACGTACTGCACCGAGCTCACGGGGCGCGAAGCCGCTTACGACCTGTCGCCGCTCACGTCGACGCGCAGAATCCGCGAGTTCGCCCAGCGCAACGCAGCGCTCCGGGGGTCGAAAAAGGCGCTCGCCGCACTGCGCTTTGTTGCCGACGGAAGCGCCTCGCCGCGAGAAACGATGCTCGCCCTTGCCCTCGGCTTGCCGCTAAAGGACGGCGGGCACGCGCTTGGCATGCCCGCAATGAACCACCTGGTGAAGGCAACGGATCGCGCTCAGGTCATATCTGGCAGGTCGTCGTTCAGATGCGATCTCTGCTGGCCGGACGCGATGCTTGACGTCGAATACCAAAGCCGCGAGGTCCACGCGAACGAAGGAAGCCGCATTGACGACTCCAGGCGCGCAAACGCCCTCGCGTCCATGGGCTGGACGGTGGTCGCCATCACGAATGACGAGCTGGACAGCGTCTCGACGCTTGCCGAAATCGCGAAGACCCTCCAAAAGCACCTCCGCCTTCGCTATCGTCCAAGCTTCGACGACCATTACGCACGCCAGCTCCGCCTCCGCCGTGCGCTCGGGCTTCCAACGCACCCCTGAGAATGCGCCTCTTCAGCGCCGAGATGCTTCCAAATGGCAGAAACGCACCGATGTTAGCTGTCGAAATCGCAGTTCGGGCGCGAATGGCGTGCATTCATTCCGTATGTGGTGCTTTCGTGCCAAAAAAAAGGCGCGCTCGACGAAAGCACAGCTAACATCGGCCCCGTTTTGCCATTTGAGGGGGGCTTAGCGGGGTGTTCGAGACTTTCGAGCGCGTCTCTTGAGGACACCCGCCGATTCCCGCCCCGCGGCCTCCGCGCCCGCCGCTCGCGAGCGAATCGCGAGCCGAATGCGCGCAGATCGCGAATCCCTCCTGCGCGCAGCCTCCCGTGCGCCCTTACGCGCGGCGCGTCTTCACGTTCGTGGTGCCGGCGAGCGCCTTCTCGCCCGGGCGCGCGAGCGGACCGACGAGCTCGTGCGCGCGGTACGGCTCCTCCAGGAACGCCATCTCATCGGCAGAAAGCTCTACATCAAGCGCGAGCACCGCGTCGTCCACGCGCGCCGGCTTCGAGCAGCCCACGATGGGCGACTCCACGCCGCGCCCCCACAGCCACGCAAGCGCGATGCGCGCCATGGGCACGCCGTGATCCTGGGCCACCTGCGCCACGCGCGCGATGACCTCCTCGTCGTTGCCGCGAGCAGAATCGTACTTGTTGCGCATGGTGGCATCCGTCGTGCTGCGGACGGAGTCGCTGTCCCACGCGGCGCGCGCCAGATGCCCAGACGCTAGCGGGCTGTAAGGCGTGAGCGCCACGTCGTACTGGCGGCACACCGGGATGAGCTCGCGCTCGTCCTCGCGATAGAGCAGGTTATAGTGGTTCTGCATGCTCGTGAACTTCGTCCAACCATTCTGCTCCGCCACGTGCTGCAGGTTGTGGAACTGGTAGGCGTACATGGCGCTCGCACCGAGCGCGCGCACCTTGCCGGCCTGCACCAGGTCGTGCAGCGCCTCCATGGTCTCCTCCATCGGCGTGTCGTAGTCGAAGCGGTGGATGATGTAGAGGTCCAGGTAGTCGGTCTGCAGGCGGGAGAGCGTGCCGTCGATCTCGCGCATGATGGCCTTGCGCGAGAGGCGCCCGTCGTTGAAGTAGACCTTGCTGGCCAGGACCACCTGGTCGCGCGGGATATCGAGGCGCTTGAGCGCTCGGCCGATGTACTCCTCGCTCGTGCCGAACGAGTACGTGTTCGCCGTGTCGATGAAGTTCACGCCCTGCTCGAAGGAATGCCCGATGACCTCCTCGGTGCCCCGCTCGTCGATGGTCCACTGGTGGAAATCAGGCGACGCCTCGCCGAAGCTCATACCGCCCAGGCACACTTTCGACACTTCGATGCCCGACCACCCCAATTTCGCGTACTGCATGCGCGCCACCTTTCACGAATCGTTCAAATCGCTGGTATTCTCTTCCTTGAAGCATGCTCGAAGTCAATACCGCCGGCGAAATCGGCGGCGAAATCGCAAGGAGGAACCCA
This sequence comes from Candidatus Aveggerthella excrementigallinarum, assembly GCA_018715725.1. Taxonomy (GTDB): domain Bacteria; phylum Actinomycetota; class Coriobacteriia; order Coriobacteriales; family Eggerthellaceae; genus Aveggerthella; species Aveggerthella excrementigallinarum. The sequence continues at coordinate 2,294 of DVLD01000191.1, read as the reverse complement.
TGGCAGACCTGAGCTTGGACAACGTGCGCGTCCTTTCGCACAGCGCCGTACGCATCGAGGCGCACAACGGCACTGTGCTGTACTTCGACCCCTTCCAGGTGGCGGAGGAGCCGCACGACGCCGACGTCGTCTTCATCACGCACAGCCACTACGACCACCTCTCCCCCGCCGACGCGGCGAAGGTCATGAACGAGCGCACCGTGGTCGTGGCGCCCGCCACCTGCGCAACCGAGGTCGAAGAGGCCCTGCATCCTGCCGAAGTGCGCGCCTTGCAGCCCGGCGAGGCGCTGACGGTCGCTGGCGTGGGTGTCGAGGCGGTGCGCGCCTACAACGTGCAGCCCGAACGCCTGGGCTTCCATCCGAAGGAGAATGACTGGCTGGGCTACGTCGTGACCGTGGACGGCGTGCGCTACTACGTCTCCGGCGACACCGACGAGAACGAGGACACCCTGCAGGTGCGCTGCGACGTGGCCCTCGTGCCCATTGGCGGCACGTACACCTTCGACGCCGCCCAGGCCGCCGCGTTCGTGAACGCCATCCGCCCACAGGCGGTCGTGCCCACGCACTACGGCACGGCGGTCGGTCGCAAAGAGGACGTGGACGACTTCCTGCCGCTCGTAGACCCTGCAATCAAGGCAGTCGTGAAAATGGAGTGGCCTGAGGTCGGCTAGCGTTCTGAAGGAATGGCGTCCGCGGGCGCGCCGTCAACCCGGCGTTTCCATGGCTGCTGTCGCGCACGGCGGCGGACATGGTGCACTATACTTGAAGGGTTGAGCGCGCAACGTGCGCCTCGGGCGCGACGTGGGCGCCGTTCGCAGGAGGGAGAACCATGGACTTCGAAATCGTCACCGACTCAAGCTGCAACTTGACCGAGGACATGATCGACGAGCTGGGCGTGCACATCCTGCCGCTCGTCTTCATGTCGGAGGGCAAGGAGTACCGCAGCTACCTGAAGGGCGAGAAGACCGACCTCAAGCAGTTCTACACCATGATGCGCGAGGGCAAGGTGTTCACCACATCCCTGCCGAACATGGCCGACGCCGAAGCGCTGCTGCGCGGCCTGCTGGAATCCGGGCGCGACGTGCTCTACCTGGGCTTCTCGAGCGCCCTGTCCGGCACGTACGAGGCGGTGCGCCTGCTGTGCACCCAGCTGGCGGCTGAGTTCCCCGAGCGCACGGTGCGGGCCGTCGGCACCCTGGCGGCATCCGGCGGCCAAGGCCTGCTCGTCTACCATGCGTGCAAGCACGCCCAGGCGGGAGCCTCGCTGGAAGAGACGGCGCGCTGGGTGGAGGAAAACCGCCTGCACCTTGCGCACTGGTTCACGGTGGACGACCTCATGTTCCTGCTGCGCGGCGGACGCGTTTCGAAGGTGAGCGCCTACATGGGCACGATGCTCAACATCAAGCCCGTCATGCATGTGGACGATGAAGGCCGTCTCATTCCGGTCGAAAAGGTGCGCGGCCGCAAGAAGGCCATCCAGGGCCTGGTGAAGCACATGGAGGAGACGGCGCAGAAGCCCGTGGCCGACCAGCCGGTCTTCATCACGCACGGCGACTGCCCGGAGGACGTGGAGTACCTGTGCGACCTCATCCGCAAGAAGTTCGGTGACGTGCAGATCACCGTGAACTACGTGGACCCCGTCATCGGCGCCCACTCCGGCCCCGGCACGCTGGCCCTGTTCTTCCTGGCGGAGCATCGGTAGGCCAAAACGCGTAAAGGAGCGAACACGCGCACTCGCCCATGACGCCATAATGGCCGTCGAGCTTCGCGCTCGGCGGCCATTTTAGTTTCGAGCTCTTATGCCTTCTACCGGCATGTCAGCACATCGAGCGCGTGCGGGATCGTGGCGATAGCGAAGACCGTGCCGTGGATGGGCTCGCCGTCGATCTGGGCAGGAGGCTCTTCCTGGAAGACGATTCGCAGCCCAGGCGCCCGCAGAAAGGCGAACTCTCGCTCGAATCCTTGATGGTGGCCGCCCTTCGCGAGCAGGAACAAGGCCGCCGCATGCACGAACCCGAGCGGCGCATGGCAAGCGCACACGTCGAACACGCCATCGCGCGGCGAGGCATCCGGGCAGACCGCGAACCCGCCACCGTACGTGGGCCCGAGCTGCACGGCGATCAAATGAACGCTCTCGTCGATGGCGCGCACGACCTCGCCCGCCTCGTCGAGCACCTCAATCGTGCACGCAAGCACATCGCGATGATGCGCAAGCTGGTGAACCCCTTCTTCGAGGAACAGCCGGGTGCCCTGGTGCCCCGTGCGCTCACGACGACTTTGCGTGCCGAGGGCGA
>DVLD01000190.1 GCA_018715725.1 Candidatus Aveggerthella excrementigallinarum | reverse complement strand
CAGGAGGCCGTCGACAGCCTGTTCGACAACGGCCGCCGCGGCCGCCCCGTCACGGGCCCGGGCAACCGCCCGCTGAAGAGCCTCTCGGACATGCTGAAGGGCAAGCAGGGCCGCTTCCGCCAGAACCTGCTCGGCAAGCGCGTCGACTACTCCGGCCGTTCGGTCATCGTCGTCGGCCCGAACCTGAAGCTGCACCAGTGCGGCCTGCCGCAGCAGATGGCGCTCGAGCTCTTCAAGCCCTTCGTCATGAAGCGCCTGGTGGAGCTGGAGTACGCGGCGAACATCAAGGCGGCCAAGCGCGCCGTCGACCGCGGCGCCACCTACGTGTGGGACGTCCTTGAAGAGGTCATCGTGGAGCACCCGGTGCTGCTGAACCGCGCCCCCACGCTGCACCGTCTGGGCATCCAGGCCTTCGAGCCGGTGCTCGTCGAGGGCAAGGCCATCAAGCTGCACCCGCTCGTCTGCACCGCGTTCAACGCCGACTTCGACGGCGACCAGATGGCCGTGCACGTGCCGCTGGGCGCCGAGGCGCAGGCGGAGGCCCGCGTGCTCATGCTGTCCGCGAACAATATCAAATCGCCTGCTCACGGCCGTCCGCTGACGGTCCCGACGCAGGATATGATTATCGGCCTGTACTACCTGACCGCCGCGCGCGACGGGTTCCCGGGCGAAGGTCGTGCGTTCATTGACTTCTCTGACGCCCTGAACGCGTACGACGCCCGCGCCGACGTGGACCTGCAGGCGAAGATCTGGGTGCGCCTGACGCGCGATACCCTGGTCGCCACCGCGTTCGGCCAGTACGAGGAGCGCAAGGCCGGCGAGCGCATCCAGACCACCATCGGCCGCATCACCTTCAACCAAGTGCTGCCCGAGGAGCATCCGTTCTTGAACTACGAGATGAACAAGACGGAGATCTCCCGCCTGGTCGAGGACGTCTGCAACCGCTACAGCCTCTCCGAAGTGCCGCCGATCCTGGACGGCCTGAAGGACGCCGGCTTCCATTACGCCACCCGCGCAGGCGTCACCGTGTCCGTCTACGACGCGACGGTGCCGCCGAACAAGGGCGAGATCCTCGCCCGCGCCGACGAGCGCGTCGCCGCGATCGACGAGGATTACGAGATGGGCCTCATGAGCCAGGACGAGCGCCACAAGCAGGTGGTCGATATCTGGAACGAGGCGAACGAAGAGGTCGGCGACGCCATGTCCGCGAACTTCGACCGCTTCAACCCCATCTACATGATGGCCTACTCTGGCGCCCGCGGTAACATCAAGCAGATTCGTCAGCTGGCCGGCATGCGCGGTCTTATGTCCGACCCGAAGGGCGAGATCATCGACCGCCCGATTAAGGCGAACTTCCGCGAAGGCCTGTCCGTGCTCGAGTACTTCATCTCCACACACGGCGCTCGCAAGGGCCTGGCCGACACCGCGCTTCGTACGGCCGACTCCGGCTACCTGACCCGTCGTCTCGTCGACGTCGCGCAGGACGTCATCGTGCGCGAGCTCGACTGCGGCACCTCCGAGGGCGTGACCTACCCGCTCTACAACGAGAAGGGTGACCTGGACTCCAACCTCATCGGCCGCTGCCTGCTCGACGACGTCGTGGCCGCCGACGGCACGGTGCTCGTCGAGGCCGGCTCTTACCTGGACTCCATGGACCAGCTGCGCCAGATCGAGGCCGCGGGCATCGAAGAGGTGACCATCCGCACCATCATGACGTGCCGCGCCGAGCACGGCGTCTGCCAGAAGTGCTACGGCTGGGATCTGGCCACGAGCCGTCCGGTCAACATCGGCACGGCGGTCGGCATCATTGCCGCGCAGTCCATTGGCGAGCCGGGCACCCAGCTCACGATGCGCACGTTCCACACCGGCGGCGTCGCCGGCGAGGACATCACGCACGGCCTCCCGCGCGTCACCGAGCTGTTCGAGGCGCGCAAGCCGAAGGGCCAGGCGGTCCTGGCCGAGATCGCGGGCACGCTGCAGATCGCGGGCGACAAGAACTCGAAGACGCTCACCATCCACGACCAGGAAGGCAACTTCCGCGAGTACGTGGTCTCCGCCCGCGCGCAGATGCTGCCGGGCGTGGTGGACGGCTGCGAGGTCTCGGTCGGCCAGCAGCTGACCAAGGGCTCCGTGAACCCGCACGACCTGCTGCGCCTGACCGACCCGAACACCACGCTGCGCTACATCGTCAGCCAGGTGCAGGGCGTCTACGTCTCCCAGGGCGTCGACATCAACGACAAGCACATCGAGGTCATTGCGCGCCAGATGCTGCGCAAGATGGCGGTGCTCGACGCGGGCGACTCCGACTTCCTGCCGGGACGTCAGGTCAACCGCTTCGAGTTCGAGGACGTGGCGAACGAGCTCATCGCCGAGGGCAAGGAGCCTCCGGTGGGCCAGCCGCTGCTGCTCGGCATCACGAAGGCCTCCCTGGCCACCGATTCCTGGCTGTCCGCCGCCTCCTTCCAGGAGACGACGAAGGTGCTCACCGACGCCGCCATCGAGGGCAAGGTGGACCACCTGGCCGGCCTGAAGGAGAACGTCATCATCGGCAAGCCGATCCCGGCGGGCACGGGCCTCAAGCGCTACCACGACGTGCGCCTGACCTACAAGGGCGTGCCGGTGGGCGACGCCACCTCCACCGAGGTGCTGCCGGACTTCGCTCCGGACGAGCTGCGCGACATCGAGAGCCTGCTGCCGCAGCCGCAGGATTGGTCGCTCGACAGCGACGCCTACCTCGCCAACGGCGGCACGAGCTACAGCAGCTACTTCGGCAACATGTCCGTCGGCCATCGTGCCGCGAACCTGTCCGACGAGGACGCGCGCCTGTACATCTACGATGACCTGGGCGTGTCCCAGCGCTGGGCGAACAAGTTCTCCGAGGCGGGCATCGAGACCGTGGCGGACCTCGTGGGCCATACCGAAGAGGACCTGCTGCGCATCGAGGGCATTGGCACGAAGGCCATCGAAGAGCTCAAGGCCGGCCTTGACGAGCACGACCTGGGCTACGTCATCCAGGACGACCTGAACGCGTCCACCGACGACATGAGCCAGCTGCTCGACATGGTGTTCAGCCCGGACGACACCATCCTCATCGGTGGCGACGAGCCGCCGACCTTCAACACCGAAGGCGAGGACATGCTGGGCGAGGCTCTGCCGCCGCGCTCCTACCAGCGCAACATCGAAGAGCTCGACGCGCTGCTGGGCTCCGTCGGCGACCTGGGCTTCAGCCTGAAGCACGAGGACGACGAGGACGACCTCGAGGACGAAGACTAAGCGTGGTTCCGCCGTTCTACCGAGCGGCGGAACAACAGGAAGGCGCTCTGGCCGATGGTCAGGGCGCCTTTTTCAAGATGAGAGAAGGAGTGAGCGATGGCTCGACTTTTCGGGACCGATGGCGTGCGCGGCGTCGCGAACACGGAGCTTACGTGCGAAATGGCATTCCGCCTGGGCCAGGCGGCGGTCATCAAGATGGGCAAGTCCATCCTCGTTGGCAAGGACACGCGCCTGTCCGGCGACATGCTGGAATCCGCGCTGGCTGCCGGCGTCATGAGCATGGGCGGCACGGCGCTGCTGGCGGGCATCATCCCCACGCCGGGCGTGGCGCTGCTCACGCGCGAGCTTGCCTGCGACGCGGGCGTGGTCATCTCCGCTTCGCACAATCCGCCCGAGTACAACGGCATCAAGTTCTTCGACGCGCAGGGCTTCAAGCTGCCCGACGCGGTGGAGGACGAGTTCGAGGTCATCGTGCGCGAGGGCGTGCCCGCCGAGCAGATGCCGGCGGGAGACGCCGTGGGCGTGGCCATCCCGGTGGAGGACGCCTGCCGCATCTACATCGACCATGCGGTGAAGACGGTGACCGACGCTGGCGTCGACTTCAAGGGCCTCACGGTCGCGCTCGACACGGGCCATGGCGCGTCCTCGCTCACAAGCGCCGAGGCGCTGCGCGCGCTGGGCGCTGAGGTCATCGCCATCAACGAGGACTTCGACGGCACCGACATCAACGTGGAGTGCGGCTCCACGCACCTGGGCCCGCTGCATCAGCTCATGCAGGAGTCCGGCGCGGACGTGGGCATCGCGCACGACGGCGACGCCGACCGCGTGATGCTCGTGGACGCCGACGGCGGCGAGATCGACGGCGACATGGTCGAGGCGGTGTGCGCCATCGACCTGAAGGAGCGCGGGCTGCTGGCAGGCGACACCGTGGTGTCCACCGTCATGTGCAACCTGGGCTTCGTCCATGCTATGCGCGATGCCGGCATCGCGGTTGAGCAGACGAAGGTGGGCGACCGCTACGTGCTCGAGCGCATGCGCGAGAGAGGATACGTGCTCGGCGGCGAGCAGAGCGGCCACATGATTTTCCTGGAGCATAACTCCACGGGCGACGGCCTGGTCACCGCCCTGCAGTTCCTGGCAGCGTGCCGCCGCGCCGGCAAGACCGCTGGCGAGATGGCGCGCGTCATGACGCGTTTCCCGCAGCGCCTCATCAACGTGCGCGTGAAGGACAAGCATGCCCTGCCGGACTGCGCGCCGGTGTGGGACGCCGTGAAGGCCGCCGAGGAAGAGCTGGGCGAGGACGGCCGCGTGCTCATCCGCACGTCGGGCACCGAGCCGCTGGTGCGCGTCATGGTGGAGGCGTCCGACGAGAGCGTCGCAAACAGCGTGTGCGAGCGCCTCGCGCAGGTCGTCGAGGCCGAGCTGTAGCGCGGGCGTCCGCCCGTCCCGTCCGCCCCGTCGCCTGAAGCGTCGCCCCGTCTTAGGAGCGGGCGCTCCGGCGAGCGAAGGGCGCATTGTATAGAATGGCATCCGGCGCAGGAAGCGCGCCGGATGCCATTGTCGTTTCGGAAGGTGAAAAAGGGACTGTCCCTTTTTCACCTTCCGCTGTTGTGCAGGACGGATTAAGGAGTCAATCATGGGTGAGAAATACGTCATCGCGCTCGACCAGGGCACCACGTCGTCGCGCGCGGTGCTCGTTGATCGCGCGGGCCGCATCGTCGACATCGCGCAGAACCCGTTCCCGCAGCTTTACCCGCAGCCGGGATGGGTCGAGCACGACCCGCGCGACATCTTGTCCTCGCAGCTGGGTGCGCTCACGGAGCTGCTGGTGGCGAACAACCTCGGTCCGCGCGACATCGACAGCATCGGCATCACGAACCAGCGCGAGACCTGCGTCATCTGGAACCGCGAGACGGGCAGGCCTGTCTACAACGCCATCGTGTGGCAGTGCCGGCGGACGGCGGGCATCATCGAAGCGCTGGCCGGCGACCCCGAGGTGGCGCGCGCTATCGGAGAGAAGACCGGCCTGGTGCCCGACCCGTACTTCTCCGCGAGCAAGATCACCTGGATCCTCGACAACGTGCCCGGGGCCCGCGCGGACGCCGAGGCGGGAAAGCTCGCCTTCGGCACGGTGGACTCCTGGCTGATCTGGACGCTCACGAACGGTCGCGTTCACGCGACCGACCCCACCAACGCCAGTCGCACCATGCTCTTCGACATCCACCAGATGCGATGGGATCCGTGGCTTTTGGAGCTATTCGGCGTGCCGACGTCGCTCCTGCCCGAAGTGCGCCCTTCGTCGGGCGATTTCGGCGTGACGGAGCATCCCGGCGTGCCGCAGGGCGTGCCTATCCGCGGCGTGGCGGGCGACCAGCAGGCAGCGCTCTTCGGTCAATGCTGCTTTGAAGCGGGCGAGGCGAAGAACACGTACGGCACGGGGTGCTTCCTACTCATGAACACGGGAACGCGCGCGTGCCGCTCTACGAACGGGCTTGTCACCACGCTGGCGGCCGTTCCGCCGGGCGCTTCGCCGGCCTACGCGCTGGAAGGCAGCGTGTTCGTGGCGGGGGCGCTCATCCAGTGGCTGCGCGACGAGCTGGGATTGATCCCAACGGCGGCGGAGAGCGAAGCGGTGGCGCGGTCCGTTCCGGACACGGACGGCGTGCGGGTGGTGCCCGCGTTCACGGGCCTGGGCGCTCCCTACTGGGACGCCCAAGCCCGCGGCTCCATCGTGGGCATCACGCGCGGGACCACGAAGGCGCACGTCGTGCGCGCGGCGCTGGAATCGCTCGCGTACCAGGTGGCCGACCTGGTACGCGCCATGGAGGCGGACGCGGGCGCGGCGCTGCGCGAGCTCAACGTGGACGGGGGCGCCGCCGCCAACAACTTCCTCATGCAGTTCCAAAGCGACGTGCTCGGGTGCGCCTTGCGCCGTCCTGCCTGCACGGAGAGCACGGCGCTCGGCGCCTCGTATCTGGCGGGCCTGGCGACGGGCTTTTGGGAAGGGACGGACGATCTGCGCGCGCTCCGCTCGGGCGACGAGCTGTTCGCGCCCCGGATGGACGGCGGCACGCGCGCGGCCTTGCTCGATTCCTGGCATCGGGCCGTGGAGGCAACCCGCGCCTATCGCTAGCACGGCGGGAATGGCGCGGGATTACCGCTGCAGCGTCGCGTCGACCGCGGAGATGACGGCGTTGCGGAAGCCGCAGCGCTCGAGCGCGGCGACGCCGCGGATGGTGGTGCCGCCCGGCGAGCAGACGGCGTCCTTCATGGCGCCCGGATGCTCGCCGTTCTCGAGGTAGAGCATGCCGGTGCCGCGGATCATCTGCGCCGCCAAACGGTACGCGGTGGTGCGCTGCAGGCCGTTCTTCACGGCAGCGTCCCCGAGCGACTCGATGAACAGCGCGGCAAAGGCGGGGCCGCATCCCGCGATGCCGCTTGCGACCGAGAGCAGGTGCCCCGGAACGGGCTCGATCAGCGCGATGGGAGAGAACAGGCCGCAGACCACAGCGTACTCTTCGTCGGTGAGTGAGTGCGTGTCCTCCACGGCGAACACGCCGGCGCCTACGGCGATGGGCGTGTTGGGGATGGTGCTCAGGTGGTGCGTGCCGGGCGCGAGGATCTCTTCGTAATCGTCGAACAGGACGCCTGCCGCCACGGAGACGACCACCTTGCTCCGCAACGCTTCGCGCACGGGCGCCAGCACGTCGCGCACCTGATACGGCTTCACCGCCACGACCACGATATCGCTTGCGTCGACGACCTGCTGCGGCGTCTCGCAAGGCTGCGCGCCGATGGCCTGGGCGTTCCGCTCGAGCTTGTCGTAGTGCGCAGCGCACGCGAACAGGCGCTCTCCGGGGAACGACGCGCAGTTCACCAGGCCTTTCGCCATGGCCTGCGCCATGTTGCCGAATCCGATGAAGCCGATGGAGGGAATGCTGTCCATGACGGTCCTTTCTTACGATGGCGAGGGTTCATTTCGTGACATCGTACCACCGGGACAGAGGCCGCTTGCGCGCCGTTCGTGCGCGAATGGTGTTACGAAATTGTGTCGCGTAACACTTTCTGGTAAGGTGTTACGCGTTCTGAATTCGTAACACTACGCAGGCGCAGGCGCTTTGCCGCGCTGCGTGCGGCAAGGAGGCATCATGACGGCAGGACGGCAGGCAGGGCGCGCGGTCTCGCGCCGCTCGTTCGTGAAGGCAGCAGGCGCTGGGGCGGCGGCGCTCGCCCTCGGGTCGATCGCGGGCTGCGCAGGGTCGGACGGCGAGGGGCAGCAGGACGCCGCTTCGTCGCCCGCCGCCGTAGGCGATGGCGCGAGCAGCCAGGTCGTCGTCTCCATGACGGTGAGCTCTGAGCCGGCAGCGGGCTTCGACCCGCTGCGCTCATGGGGGTGCGGCGAGCATGTGCATGAGCCGCTCATCCAGTCGACGCTCATCACCACGGACGCCAACCTCGCATTCCAGAACGACCTCGCTCGGTCCTACGAGTGCTCGGAAGACGGCATGACCTGGACGTTCGTCATCCGCGACGACGTGCGGTTCACCGATGGCGAGCCGCTCACGGCCTCCGACGTCGCCTTCACCATCAACGGCATCGTGAACGCCGAGGCGTCCGAAGCGGACTTGTCCATGGTGCGCGAGGCGGTCGCCCTTGACGACACGACGGTCGAAATCCGTATGGCGAAGCCGTTCAACGCGCTGCTGTACACGCTGGCGGTCGTCGGCATCGTGCCGGAGCATGCGTACGGCGAGGACTACGGCGCGCACCCGGTGGGGTCGGGCCGCTATGTGCTTGAGCAGTGGGATCGCGGCCAGCAAGCCATCCTGCGCGCGAACCCCGACTACTACGGCGAGGCGCCGCTCATGGAGCGGGTCGTGGTGGTGTTCATGGAGGAGGACGCGTCATTGGCGGCGGCGCAGTCGGGCCAGGTGGACGTCGCCTACACCGCCGCCAGCTTGGCCGCGAGCGCGCCCGCGGGCTACGATTTGCTGAATTGCGCGTCGGTCGACTCGCGCGGCATCTCGCTGCCGGCCGTTGAGCCGGGCGGCGTGAAAGAGGAAGCGGGCGTGAGCTACCCGGCGGGCAATGCCGTGACGAGCGATGTAGCCGTGCGCCGCGCGCTCAACTACGGCATCGACCGCCAAGCGCTGGTGGACGCGGTGCTCTACGGCTATGGCACGGTGGCGTACAGCGTGAGCGACGGGACGCCCTGGGCGTCCGACGACATGCACTGCGCGTACGATTTTGACGCCGCCTGCGCGCTGCTCGACGAGGCGGGCTGGGAGCAGGGCGCCGATGGCGTGCGCGAGAAGGACGGCCAGCGCGCGGCATTCGACCTGTGGTACCCCTCGAGCGATTCGGTGCGCCAGGCCATGGCGGCTGAGTTCTCGAATCAGGCGCAGAGGCTTGGTATCGAGGTTTCCGTGCGCGGCGGCAGCTGGGACGAGGTCTACGCGCGCCAGTACGCGGACCCGGTGGTCTGGGGTTGGGGCAACAACTCGCCCATCGAGGTGTACAACCTGAACTACTCGCAGGGCGTGGGCAACTACGCAGGCTACGAGAACGCGACGACCGACGCTCATTTCGACGAAGCGCTCGCGCAGCCGCGCGTCGAGGACTCCTACGAGTATTGGAAGCTCGCCCAATGGGACGGCTCCGAGGGCTTCGCCCCGCAGGGCGCGGCAACGTGGGTGTGGATTGCCAACATCGACCACCTGTACTTCTGCCGCTCCGGCCTTGACGTGGCCGACCAGAAGCCGCATCCGCACGGCCATGGATGGTCGCTCGTGAACAACGTTGATCGCTGGAGCTGGGCGTAGCGGCCGTGCCGCGCAAAGGGCAGGCATTCGTGCGAGGAGAGGGTCGTATTTGAAGTACGCAGTGCAGCAGCTCGTCAAATTCATGCTGCTCATGGTGGCGGTGAGCGTTGTGGTGTTCCTGCTGGTGGATGCGTCCCCCCTCGATCCGGTCCAGGCGAACGTCGGGCAGGCGGCGCTCTTGAACATGGGCGAGGAGAAGCGCGCGCAGCTGGCGGAGTACTGGGGGGTCGGCGTGCCGGTGTGGGAGCGCTATCTGGCGTGGGCGTCCTCGCTCCTGCACGGCGACTGGGGGACGTCCCTGCGCTTTAACGCGTCGGTGACGGACGTCATTGCCACGCGCGCGTTGAGCTCGCTTGCGCTCATGGGCATCGCCTGGGTCGCGAGCGGGGTGATCGGGTTTGTGCTCGGCATCGTTGCGGCAGCGTGGCGCGACCGTCCGCCCGATCGCGCCATCAAGGGGTATTGCTACCTGCTTGCGTCCATGCCGACGTTCTGGATCGGGCTTGTGTTCCTCATGGTGTTCGCCGTGACCTTGCGCTGGTTCCCGATCGGCTTCTCGGTGCCCATCGGCATGTCCGCCGCCGACGTGACGCTGGCCGACGCCGCTCGCCACCTGGCGCTGCCCGCTCTCGTGCTCTCGCTCGTCGGCGTGGCGAACATTGCGCTGCACACGCGCGAGAAGGCCATTGACGTGCTGGAAAGCCCGTACGTCCGCTTCGCCCGCGCGCGCGGCATGAGCACCTGGCAGGCGCTGCGCCGCCATGGCGTGCGCAACCTGGCGCTGCCGGCCATCACGCTGCAGTTCGCTTCCGTCTCGGAGATCTTCGGCGGCTCGGTGCTCGTGGAGCAGGTGTTCTCGTATCCCGGCCTTGGGCAGGCTGCCGTGACGGCAGGCCTCGGCTCCGACGTGGAGCTGCTGGCGGGCATCGCGCTCGTCTCGGCGGCGCTCGTGTTCGGCGGCAACCTCGTCGCGAACCTGCTGTACGGAGTCGTCGACCCCCGGTTGCGCCCGGTCCGGCGCGTTCATGCGCGCGAGGGGCGCGCCCATGGCGAAAAGACGGTGACGCGCGGGCATGAGGGCCGGGAAAGCGGCCTCGAGGGTCGTTCAGGCGAGCGGCGCGGCCTCCAGGCGGCTCATTCCGCAGCGCGCGTGGCCGCCTGTGGCCCCGATCCCGGCGAAGCGAACACCGAAATCGCGCAGCTTTCGAAGAAAAGGCACGCAACCGACGCCTTGCGGGCCGGCGAGGGCGCCTCGAGCTTGGAGGAGGGCGCGTCGCACGCGGGCGAAGGCGCCTCTCCCATCATCGCGGGCCGCTTCCTGCACCGTCCGCGCGCGCGGCGGGTCGCGAACCGTCGCATCGCCTTGGCGGCGTGCCTGCTCTCTGCGGTCGCGCTCGCGGCGATTGTGGCGGCGGGCCTTGCGCTTGGCGGCGTGGCCACGACGACCGACTTCGCGCAGAAGAACCTCGCGCCTGGCATGGCGCACCCGTTCGGGACGGACTGGATGGGCCGCGACATGCTGGCGCGCACGTTAGCGGGCCTGTCCACGAGCGTGCTCGTCGGCTTGTTGGCAGCGGGCTGCTCCGCGCTGATCGCGCTCGCCCTGGGCACCGTGGCGGCGCTGGGCGGCAAGAAGGCGGATGCGGTAGTGACCTGGCTGATCGACGTGGTGATGGGACTGCCTCACATCGTGCTGCTCATCCTGATCTCCTTCGCGCTGGGCAAGGGCTTCTGGGGCGTGGTCGTGGGCGTGTCGCTCACGCACTGGCCGAGCCTGGCGCGCGTGGTGCGCGCCGAGGTGCTGCAGTGCAAAGAGGCGGGGTACGTGGCCACGGCGCGCCGTCTGGGCGCCAGCCGCGTTGCCGTGGCGGCGCGGCACGTGCTGCCGTACGTGCTGCCGCAGTTCGTGGTGGGGCTCATCCTGCTGTTTCCGCACGCCATCCTGCACGAGGCGTCCATCACGTTCTTGGGGTTCGGCCTGCCGGCGGAGCAGCCGGCGATAGGCGTCATTCTGAGCGAGGCGATGAGCTACCTGTCGGCCGGCATGTGGTGGCTTGCGGTGTTTCCGGGCGTGGCGCTTGTTGCGGTCGTGCTGCTGTTCGACGTTGCGGGCTCGAGCCTGCGCAGGCTTGTCGACCCGCACCAGGCGCAGGAGTAGGAGGGCGGCATGAATCACGAATCCCTTGTGCACGAGCATGCGCAGATGCACCACCATCACACCCATGCGGCGACGTCTCGCCATGCGGGCGGTCATCACCTCCTGCAGGTGGAGGACTTGAGCGTCTCGTTCGACATGTACGAGCCGGACGCGCCCTTCTTCCGTGCGAAGCGCGCGCCGCACCGCGCCATCGAGTCGCTCAGCGTGTCCGTGCACGCAGGGGAAGTGGTGGCCGTGGTGGGCGCGTCGGGGTCGGGCAAGACGCTTCTGGCCGATGCCGTGATGGGACTGTTCGAGCCGAACGCCACGGTGGAAGGGCACGTGTGGTTCGACGGCGTGCGCAGGGACGGCGCCGGCCTGCAGGCGCTGCGCGGGCGCGGCATCTCGCTCGTGCCGCAGAGCACCGCGCACCTCGATCCGCTCATGAAGGTGGGCCGCCAAGTGCGCGGCGAAGCGCGCTCGCGAACCGAGCGACGCGAGCGCGTCGCTCGCCAGCGTGCGCTGTTCGCGCGGTATGGCCTTGCGCCCGAGGTGGAGGAGCTGTACCCGCACGAGCTCTCCGGCGGCATGGCGCGCCGTGTGCTCTTGTGCTGTGCGCTCATGGACAACCCAAAGCTCATCGTGGCCGACGAGCCGACGCCCGGCCTCGACCTCGAGCTTGCCGTGCGCGCCCTGGATGACCTGCGCGCGTTCGCTGACGAAGGCGGCGGCGTGCTACTCATCACGCACGATATCGAGCTCGCGCTGCGCGTGGCGGACCGCATCGCCGTGTTCAAGGACGGCACCGTGGTGGAGGAGACGGCGGTGGAGAGCTTCTCCGACCCCCGCCTGCTGCGCCACCCCTTCACGCGCGCGCTGTGGCATGCCTTGCCCGAGCACGATTTCGATCCTGCAGGCGGCGACGGGGCGGCGTTCGAGCGAACGGCAGGCGTCCGCGAGACGGAATCGTTCGAGCGTGCGGGTGAGCCCCGCCCTGCCCTCGAGGCGCGCGACGTCACGTTCGGGTACGATGCCGGGCGCCCGCTGTACGAAGGTTTCTCGCTGGCCGTCCATCCGGGCGAGCGCGTTGCCCTACGCGCTCCGAGCGGCTTCGGCAAGACGACGCTCTGCCGGTTGCTTGCGGGATACGAAGTGCCGCAGAAGGGGAGCGTCCTCGTGGACGGCAGCCCGCTTGCGCGCACGGGGGCATGCCCGGTGCAGCTGATCGGCCAGCAGCCTGACGCCGTGGTAGACCCGCTGCTTCGCATGGAGCGCACGCTGGCGGAGGCGGGCTCGGTGGACGAGCGGCTGTGCGAGGCGCTCGGCATCAAACACGACTGGATGCGCCGGTACCCGCACGAGCTTTCCGGCGGCGAGCTGCAGCGCTTCTGCATCGCCCGCGCGCTCATGGCGCGCCCGCGCTACCTGGTGGCGGACGAGATCTCCACGATGCTCGACGCCGTGACCCAGGCACAGCTGTGGGAATTCTTGCTGGAAGAGGCGGAGCGTCGCGCGCTGGGACTGGTGTTCGTCTCCCACGCCCCGGCGCTGACCGAGCGCATCGCCACGCGCGTGGTGGAGCTCGCCTAGGACCTGCCGAAAAGACTGCCGCATTCGAGAGAAGCGCGCGAGCGAAAGCGCGATAGCTCCTCAGCGGGAATCAATCGCGCTTGACACTATTCTTACTTCTGGATAATATACCTCTCGAATCGCCCCACGAAGGGACGCGCCACCAGGACGTGGAAGGGGCTTCGTGCAAGGAGGAAACGAATGAAGAAGTATCTTCGCTTCATGACGGCGGCAGTGCTGACGTTCGCGCTCGTCGGCATGTTCGCGCTCGCGGGCTGCTCTTCGAACACTGCCGAGGAGAGCTCGAGCGCGGAGTCTGCCAACACCGAAGAGCCCGCGACCGCGCCCGCGGACGCGATCGAGCTGCAGCTGTTCGCAGCGAACTCGCTCTCTGAGGCCATGGATGCCGTGCAAGCGCTCTACACCGAGTCCCATCCGGAGGTCACTTTCGCCGACACGCAGTACGAGGCGTCCGGCACCTTGAACGAGATGCTCGCTGCGGGCTCTTACGCCGACGTGCTGATCACCGCGTCCAAGGGCACCATGGACACCGCCGTCGAAGAGGGGTACGTCGACGAGGGCACCCGCTTTGACATGTTCACGAACGACCTGGTCATCGTGGCGGGCGAGAACTCGGACATCTCCGAGGTCACGCTTGATGACGTGGCGAGCGGGCAGTACACCGTCGCCGTCGGCGACGACAACGTCCCGGCGGGCAATTACGC
The DNA here is from genome assembly GCA_018715725.1 of Candidatus Aveggerthella excrementigallinarum. Taxonomy (GTDB): domain Bacteria; phylum Actinomycetota; class Coriobacteriia; order Coriobacteriales; family Eggerthellaceae; genus Aveggerthella; species Aveggerthella excrementigallinarum. The sequence goes on along the minus strand of DVLD01000190.1, from coordinate 8,199 downwards.
CAAGCAGGCCCTGTCCACCGTTGGCTGCTGGGTCGACGAGGAGGGCACCACAGGCAAGGATTCCGACGGCAAGGGCGGCACGTTCGACGGCACGCCGCTTGCCGGCCTGGTGACCGAGGGGTCCAGCGTCGGCAACGTGTGCTCGTACGCCAACTCCGGCGACGTGGACCTCGCTTTCGTCTACACCTCCGACGTCTACCGTTTCGGCGGCGTGAAGATCGTCGGCACCGTCCCGTCCGACTCCCACAAGAGCATCGTTTACCCGGCCGCCGTCTGCGCGAACTCCGAGAACGCCGAAGCCGCTGCCGCGTTCCTTGATTGGTGCACCACCGACGAAGAGGCCCTGAAGATTTGGCAGGAATGGGGCTTCGAGCTGGCTTAACGGTTCTGCCGCACCGCGAACGCGAGCCGGGCGAGGATTCGACGGCCGCGCAGGGGGCGGGGTCGATCGCGAAGGCCCTGCAGCAGGTCGTCGGACAAAGCGGCCACATCGCATACAATGGCACGGAGGGCGGACCGACGGTCCGTCCTCCTTCGTGCGAACAGGGGATGGTATGAAACGACGGGGAATCGCGGCATTCGTTGCCGCGCTCATGCTGGCGGCGAGCATGCTCGTGCCGGCGGCGGTGGCATGGGCTGGCGAGGCGGACGCGTCGGACGGCCCCGCGGGAGCGCAGGCTGCCGCGACGGAGGGGGCGCGATCCGACGGCGCCGCCTCGTCCCCCGACGTGACGGTCTCGGCGGAGGCGGATGCCGCGCTCATGGACGGCGCGTCGTTCGCGCTCGGCGATTTCTCGCGCGCGCAGAAGGGCTCGAACCGCGATCAAAGCGGCACGTACTGCGGCTATTGCTACTACATGGGCGCCAGCGCGGACTGGGCGGCCGCCGTCGCCACGGAAGACTACGTCGTGGCGTACGTGCCGAAGAGCGCGGCGGGCCTGTGCGACGTGTCGGATCCCGTCGTGCAGGAACAGGTCAAGCAGTATTTCATCGCGCTTGACCACGCTGCCATGAACGGCGGCGTGGTCATGGACGACGGCATGCCGTGGTATTTCACGAGCGAGCAGCGCTATGCGGTGGACGGCGTGGTGTTCAGCTTCGGACAAGAGGTGAAGGAAGGCTCGTTCTACACCTGCGTTATCGGCGAAGACGGCTCCGACGTGGTCTCTGACGACGCCGTGGTGCTCACGCATGCCGACTTCGCGCAGGTGGTGGCGCCGGACGCCGTGGATATTGCACTGCCCGCGCAGGGGCTCTCGGCGCTTGGCGAGTTCCTTTCGAGCGTCGACCTCAGCCCGCTCTGGGTCACGCTCAAGACCACGGGCACGGCCATCGTGTTCATCTTCATCCTGGGCTTGGCGGCGGCGTACTTCAGCCTGCGCATTCCGAAGCGCGCCCAGGACATTGCCGACACCGTGTTCACCATTCCCATGGTGCTGCCGCCGACGGTCTGCGGCTTTTTGCTGCTATGGGTCCTGGGCAACAACACCGAATTCGGGCGATGGCTGGCCAGCATGGACATCAAGCTCACGTTCAGCTGGGAAGCCACGGTCATCGCGGCGGTCGTGGTGGCGTTCCCGCTCATGTACCGCAGCGCGCGCGGCGCCTTCGAGAGCCTCGACCCCAACATGCTTGACGCGGCGCGCACACTGGGATGGTCGAACCGTAAAATCTTTTTCAAGCTCATGCTCCCGCTGTCGTGGAGCTCCATCGCGGCGGGCGCGGTGCTCGCGTTCGCCCGCGCGCTCGGCGAGTTCGGCTGCACGCTGTTTTTGGCGGGCAACTACGCGGGCATCACGCGCACGATTCCCATCGCCATCTACTTCGAGTGGATGAGCGGAAACGCGGATGTCGCCATGTTCTGGACGGTGGTCATCATCATCTTCAGCTTCGTGGTGATCCTGTTCATCAACCTGTGGTCGAACCGCACCACGAAGTACCGCCGCGGGGCCGAGTGATGCCGCTCGCCAATCGGCCGGCGGACGGCGGGCGCAGGCGCGCCGTGGCAGGGCGGGCGCGCGGTTGCGGTGCCTGCAAGAACGAAGGGAAGGGCGCATGAGCCTCGAAGTCAGCATCAAGAAAGCGTTCAAAACGTTCACGCTCGACGTGGACTTCTCCGCGGGATCCGAAACCCTTGGCCTGTTGGGCGCGTCGGGCTGCGGCAAGACGCTCACCATGCGCAGCATCGCCGGCATCGAGACGCCTGACGAGGGCCGCATCGTGGTGAACGACGTCGTGTTCTTCGATTCCGAACGGGGCATTAACCTCACGCCGCAGGAGCGCAAGACGGCGCTGCTCTTCCAGAACTACATGCTGTTCCCGAACCTTACGGTGGAGGAGAACGTGGCGGCCGGCATCGGCAAGGGCGTGCCGAAGGCCGAGCGCGCCGCCATCGTGGAAGGGGAGTTGCGGCGCTTCGGCCTGAGCGGGTTCGAGCGACGCTACCCGGCGCAGCTTTCCGGCGGCCAGCAGCAGCGCGTGGCGCTTGCCCGCATGCTGGCGGCCCGTCCGGGCATCCTCATGCTCGACGAGCCGTTCTCGGCGCTCGACGCGCACCTGAAGGGCGTGCTCGAGCAGAACCTCGTGAGCTTGTTCGACGCGTTCGAGGGCACCATCCTCTATGTGAGCCACGACATCGACGAGGCGCTGCGCTTTTGCGACCGCATCGCCGTCATGGAGGCGGGCCGCATCATGGAGCTGGCCACCGGGCCCGAGCTCGTGGCGTCGCCGCGGAGCACGGCGGGCATCAAGCTGTCCGGTTGCAAGAACGCCGCGAAGGCGCAGCGCGTCGACGAGCACCACGTATGGCTGCCGTACTGGGGCATCACGGTGGCGACCGACAAGCTCGTGCCGGAGGGCGTGAAGACGCTTGGCGTGCGCGCGTTCTATCTTGAGCGGGCCGACGGGCCGGGCGAGAACGTGTTCCGCGTCCGCGTCGACCGAGTGAGCGATTCGCGCTTCGAGCGCACGGCCTTGGTGTCGTTCTTGGATCGCGAGGACGGCTCGGAGCTGCAGGACGACGCGTCGGCGGACGAGATGCACTACCTGCACCAGCGCATGTTCTGGCGTTTCGACAAGCTGGCGGTGGACGCCGCGGCGCTGCCCGCGCGCGGGCAAGAGCTGCTGGTGCGCATTCCGAAGGACAAAGTGTACCTGGTGGACAAATAGCGCGCCTTCCCGCCCTGCGCGAGGCCGAGGGGCTCGGACGAGCCGGGAGGGCGGCGGCTGTGGCGCGCCGGCGCGCCCTCGACCGCTCCGGCATTTCTTCGACGTTGACGCTATACTGTTCCGACAACAATGTGACGAAGGGGGCTTGCGTGAAGGATTCTCACGGACGAACCATAGATTACCTGCGCATATCGCTCACTGACCGCTGCAACCTGCGGTGCATCTACTGCATGCCGGAAGACGGCGTGTGCTCCATGGACCACGAGGAGATCCTCACGCTCGAGGAGATTGAGGCAGTGGTGCGCGCGGCCGCCGAGCTCGGCTTCAAGCACATCCGCCTGACGGGCGGCGAGCCCCTGGTGCGCAAAGGCGTGGTGGACTGCGTCCGCGCGATCGTGAACACGCCGGGCATCGAGCGCGTGGCCATGACCACGAACGGCGTCCTGCTGCCCCGCATGGCGAAGGACCTCAAGGCGGCGGGCCTTTCGCGCGTGAACATCTCGCTCGACACGCTCGACCCCGATCAATTTCGGTTCATTACCCGCCGTGGCGAGCTGGCGGACACCCTGGCGGGCATAGACGCGGCGCTCGAGGCGGGCCTGAACCCCGTGAAGGTGAACGCCGTCGTCGTGCGCAGCCTTGAGCAGGACCTGCTGGCTTTCGCGAAGCTGTCCCTGGATCGGCCGCTGCACGTGCGCTTCATCGAGTACATGCCGGTGGGCGAGAGCTCCGGCGTGGACGGTTGCGGCTGGGGCCCGGACGACGTGATCGACTCCGACGACGTGGTGCGCATCGTGAGCGAGCGGGCGGAGGCGGAAGGCCTGGGGCCGCTTGTTCCGCAGAACAAGCAGGCGGCCGAAGGCTGGGGCCCGGCGCGCTACTACGCGTTCGAAGGCGCGCAGGGCACGGTGGGCGTCATCTCGCCCATGTCGCGCCATTTCTGCGGCGAGTGCAACCGTCTTCGCCTGACCGCGGACGGCAAGCTGCGCCCGTGCTTGTTCTCTGACCTGGAGTACGACGTGCGCACGTCGGTGCGCGCGGGCGATACGGAGGGCGTGAAGGCCGCCATTCGCGAGGCGCTCGGCCGCAAGCCGGAAGACCACTACGATATCGTGGGCACCGACCGTAAGATGAGCCAGATCGGAGGATAGGATGACCGAGCAGAAACTCACGCACATCGACGAGAAGGGGGACGTCCGCATGGTGGACGTCTCGCAGAAGGCCGACACCGAGCGCGTCGCCATCGCCGAGGGCTTCATCTCCATGCACGAGGAGACGCTCGCCATGATCGCGGGCGGTACCGCGAAAAAGGGCGACGTCCTGGCGTGCGCGCGCGTGGCGGGCATCATGGCCGCGAAGCGCACGAGCGACCTCATCCCCATGTGCCACCCGCTCAACATCACGAAAGCGAAGGTGGAGTGCGCGCCCGTGTTCGCCGGCGAGCGCGCTGACGGCCTTGTGGGCGTTCACGTGACCACGACGTGCGGCGTGACGGGCAAGACCGGCATCGAGATGGAGGCGCTCACGGCCGCGAGCGTGGCGTGCCTGACCATCTACGACATGTGCAAGGCCGTGGACCGCGGCATGGAGATCAGAGGCGTGCGCCTGCTGCTGAAAGACGGCGGTAAGACCGGTCTCTGGGAGCGTGCTGAGCAGGCGTAAGGCGCTTTGCGGCGCGTCGAGTCCGGACGCGCCGCCCCCAAAGCGCTTGTCACGCGCGAAAGAGCGACGCTCGCGCTGCAGAGGGTCCGGCTCACGCGGTCTCTTTCGTCCCCTCGTCCGGTTCGTCCATGACAATGCGCTGCGGGGCGGGGCCGCCGAAGTAGCCGGGGTCACGGCGCATTTGGCGGCGCCTTGCCACGAGCACGAGCAGGTTGTAGAACGCATGGGCCGGCGCAACGACGGCCAGGCTGCCGGTCGCCACGAACGCGACGCCGAACGCCACGCCCAGAAGGAACGTGCTCGAGGTCGCAAGCTCGGGCCTGCCGCCGTGCGCGAGGAAGAACGCGACGGACGAGACGAGCAGCCCGACGCCCGCGGCGACGGCCGCCGGCAACAACGGGGTCAGCAGTTGCTGCGCAAGCCCGATGATCACGTAACGGAACAGCAGCTCTTCGGCGATGCCGGTCAGCGCCATGAGCACGACGAGCGCCAGCAGCGGCACGCGCGGCATCTCGCCGTTGATGCTTTGCCGGCTGCGCATGACGGCGGCGCGCCCCTCCTCGCTGGAAAGCGCTCGTTTCTCGGAGCTCCACGACAGCGCGAAGAGCGCGAGCGCCAGAGCGCATGCCGCGCCGACGGTCGCGGCTGTCGGCAGCGCGCGGACCGACGCCTCAATCCCCTGCAACCAGCCGCCCAGCACAGCGGCAAGCCAGTCGCCGCCGGACAGTCCGGCGAGCACGATAGCACCCACGATGCCGCAGGCGAGGAACAGAGCTTGCGAGAGCGTCAGGCTGAAGCACAGGGCGAGCGCCTCTTCCGCGTCAAGGAGCGGGAGGCGGCCGGAGCCGTTTTCGGACGTGTCGTGTTCGGTCGTCATCGCGGGGTCCTTTGCGTGGCAGTGCCGTGAGAGTGCCGCCGCGCTGCGGGCGGCCGTGGCGTGCTCGGGCGTGATGCCGTCGGCCAAGGCGGACGGCGTGCGCGTCGATTGTAGCAAAGGCGCGTTGCCGAATTCCGGCGTGGGAAGGTTGCGAAACGCTTCGAGCGCATGCCATCATGGCGCAGAAAGGCCTGCGCGGAGCGCGCGGGCGGGCGTTCGAAGGCAGGGTGGGTCCATGGACACGCAAGGGCGGTATCCCGAAGGACGGAACACGCGGCGCGTGCGCGTCGACGCGACGGGCCCGGCGGCGGGCCCGGGCCGGCAGCGCGCGCGGCAAGAGCCCGGGCAGCGGGGCTCGTCTCGTACAGTTGCTCGCCCACTGCAGGACGCGTCGCCGCAGAGGCGTCCTGTCGGCGGCACTCCTGCGCGCCCGCAGGGCAGGGATTACTCCCGCGCTGCCGGGCGCCCGCGCGACGGCCGCCCTTCTGCGCCCGCGGGCGACGTTCGCGGGCGGCGTCAAGGCGCAGGCGAGGGCTCCGGTCGGCGGGCAGGCGTGGCGCGGCGCGCTGGAGCGGACGGCGGCATGCGGCGCCCTCCCGCCCGCGCGGACGTGTACGTGGGCGGCAGCGCACCGCGCCGCCGCTTCCCGTGGCCTATCGTGGCGGCCGTCGCGGTCATCGCGCTCGTGGCGGTGTTCGCCATCGCGAAGCCATTCGCCGCCCCGCCGGCAGGCGGCGAAGGGGCGGCAGGCGACGGCGGGGGCGAAGGGTCGCAGCCGGCCGCCGTCTCCGACGTCGCGGCGGAGCCCGTTACGTTCACGGTCTCCTTCGCCGGCGACTGCACGCTCGGCACCGACGAGTCGTTCGACTACGCGACGAGCCTGAACGCGCGCTACGAAGCGGAGGGCGACCCGGCGTACTTCTTCCGCAACGTGGAGGGCATCTTCGCAGCCGACGACCTGACGGTCGTGAACATGGAGGGCACGCTCACCGAGTCCACGGCGCGCCAGGACAAGACGTTCGCGTTCAAGGGCCCGGCGGACTTCGCGCAGGTGCTCGTGGCGGGCGACGTCGAAGCGGCGTCGATGGCGAACAACCATTCCGAAGACTACGGCGAGCAGAGCTACACGGACACGGTCGAGACGCTCAGGGCGGCCGGCATTCAGCCGTTCGGCTACGACGACATCGCCTACCTGGACGTCAAGGGCGTGAAGGTGGCGCTTGTGGGCACCTACGAGCTGGCCGAGCACGAGGGCATCGAGGAGTCGATGGTCGCCAACATCCAGCGGGCGCGCAGCGAGGGCGCCCAGGTGGTGCTCGTCTACATCCATTGGGGCGTCGAGCGCGAGTACGTGCCGAACGAAGTGCAGATGCAGCTGGGCCATGCCGCCATCGACGCGGGCGCCGACTTGGTGGTCGGCTCGCATCCGCACGTCATACAGGGCTACGAGGTCTATCAAGGCCGCTACATCGTCTACAGCCTGGGCAACTTCTGCTTCGGCGGCAACTCGGGGCCAAGCGACATGGACTGCATGATCTTCCAGCAGACGTTCACGGTGGTGGACGGGCAAGCCCAGACGGACGGCGCGGTGAACGTGATCCCGTGCTCCATCTCGTCGGAGAGCTCGTACAACAACTACCAGCCTACGCCGGCGGAGGGCGACGAGGCCGAGCGCATCATGGCGAAGATCGAGGAGAGCAGCGACGCCATAGCCCAGATGGCGGCCAGTATGACGGGGCAGTCCGCTGACGAGGCGGGAACGTCGGACGCCGGCAGGGCGGAGTCGGGCGAAACGACCGAGTGAGGGGCCGCCGAGGGCGCATTCCCTGCGGGCGGCGAATTGTGCGCTCTCTCCGCAGGGGGTTCGCGCGGCTTGACCCGTGTGCTAGACTGGCAAGCTGTGAAAAAACCGCCACGCGTGCGCCGTCGTGGGAAAATCCCGCCACCGCGCGCGAATCGTTGAAGGGACACGTGCATGTCGGGACATTCTAAATGGGCAACCACCAAGCATCGTAAGGCAGCTCAGGACGCGAAGCGCTCCGCGCTGTTCTCCAAGCTCTCGCGCAACATCACCGTTGCGGCGAAGGAGGGTGGCGACCCGAACCCGGAGAACAACGCGTCCCTGGCCGCCGCCATCGAAAAGGCGAAGGGCTACTCCCTGCCGAAGGACAAGATCAAGACCGCCATCGACAAGGCGTTCGGCACCGGCAAGGACGCCGCGAACTACGAGACCGTCGTCTACGAGGGCTACGGCCCGGCGGGCGTCGCCATCTACTGCGAGGCGCTGACGGACAACCGCAACCGCACCGCCGCCGACGTGCGCTCCGCGTTCGCCCATGCGGGCGGCAACCTGGGCACCTCCGGCTCCGTTGCGTTCCAGTTCGAGCGCAAGGGCCAGATTCTGGTCCCGAAGGAGATCGAGGGCGAAGGCAAGAAGGCCGGCATGGAGCCCAACGGCGCCGCCGCCAACGAGGAAGAGTTCATGATGGCCG
>DVLD01000189.1 GCA_018715725.1 Candidatus Aveggerthella excrementigallinarum | reverse complement strand
CCAAGCCGCGCTCCGCGGCGAGCGCGCGGTCGAGCAGCAGCTCGACGTCCGCGTCGGAGAGCGACGAGAGCTCCACGACACGCGAGCGGGAGATGAGCGCCGAGTTCACTTCGAAGTACGGGTTCTCCGTGGTGGCGCCCACGAGCACGACGATGCGGTCCTCCACGGCGTGCAGCAGCGCGTCCTGCTGGCTGCGGTTGAAGCGGTGGATCTCGTCGACGAAGAGGATGGTGCGCGCGCCCGAGAGCGTGAGGCGCTTCTCCGCCGCGTCGATCTCGCGCCGCAAGTCGGCCACGGTGCCCCCTACGGCCGACACCTCCACGAACGCGGCGCGCGTGGTCTCGGCGATGACGTGGGCGAGCGACGTCTTGCCCGTGCCCGCCGGGCCGTACAGGATGACCGAGCTCAGCGCGTCGCGCTCGATGGCGACGCGCAGCCAGCTGCCCTCCCCCACGGCCGCCTGCTGCCCCACCACTTCGTCGAGCGTGCGCGGGCGCATGCGCACGGCCAATGGCGCGTTCTTGAGCTTCGCTTCGTTTTCGATTTCGGTGAACAAGTTTTCCATGCTGCACACTCTATCATATTCGTACGCATGTTCTATATCCGAACGGCTCGGCACGTCGAGGCGGCCGCGCCGGCACGCCAGGACGGCCTCTCGCGAACGTCTCTCCTGCATTTCCGAAGCAAAACGCTTGTCAAGGCTTTTCTTTGCAAGCGGCAGTCCTATACTCGACTCAAGCCCTGCTTCCGTTAGCCGTTCTTTGCGATGGACCGATGCATTCTAACAGGGAGCTCAAGATAGCGCGTAGAATGGAGATTCGTGCCCGTTGGCACGAAAGCCAGGAAGCGAGCTGCGAGCACCCACCTTACGAGGTGGGTTCATCCTGGGCGCGGGGGCAGGGCTTTTTCTTCACTCCGCCTCGTCGTGCTGCTTGACGAGGGGCGGGGCACTGGGGAACTTCAGGACGAAGGTCGTGCCCTTCCCCATCTCGCTCTCCACCGTGATCATGCCGCCATGGAACTGCACCGCGTGCTTGACGATGGCCAGGCCCAGGCCCGTGCCGCCCGTCGCCTTCGAGCGGCTCTTCTCCAGGCGGAAGAAGCGCTCAAAGATCTTCTCCTTGTACTCGTCGGGCACGCCAAGGCCGGTGTCGGCGACGGTCATGTCCACGCCGTGCGCGCCGCCGTGGACGGTGACGGTGACGGTGCCGCCCGGATGGTTGTAGCGGATGCCGTTCTCCACGAGGTTGTAGACCATTTCCTCGGCCAGGGTGCCGGCGCCCATGATGAACGCCTGCTCGCCCTCCACCTTGATGGCCACGTCGTTCTTCGCCGCGAAGCTCTCCAGGCGGCCGGCCACGATGTAGGCCAGCCCGTGCAGGTCGATGCGCTCCATGCGCTCGCCGTTCATCCCCACCTCGTCAAGGCGGGAGATGGTGAGCACGTCGTTGATGAGGGAGCGCATGGCCTGCGCCTCTTCGTAGATGAGCGCCGAGAACTTCTGGCGGTCCGCCGGCTGCACCATGTCGTTCATCATGAGCTCGGCGTAGCCCGAGATGACCTGCAGCGGCGTCTTCATCTCGTGGCTCACGTTGGCGGAGAAATCGCGGCGCAGGTTCTCGGCGCGCGCGAGCTCGATATTCTGCTGCTTGAGCTGCTTTTGCTGCGCGTCGATGCGCTCGAGCAGGGGGTTCATCTCGGCGTAGATCTCGTTCTTGAGCGGCTCGCGGAAGTTCAGCGCGTCGACGGGCTTCATGATGCGCTTCGTGAGCGCGCGGCACACCACGTAGGCGAGCGCCACCACGACGACGAGCAGCACCACGCCCGGCAGGACGAACCACGTGCCGAACGAGAACAGCGAGTCGCGCTCTTCGGACAAGCGCACGACCGAGCCGTCGGAGAGGCTCACGGCGGCGTAGATGGTGTCGCTCTGCAGCGTCTCCGAGTAGCGCGAGACCACCGCCACGCCCGTGGCCTGGGCGTCCTGCACCTCGGGACGGTCCGCATGGTTGTCGAGCGCGCTGGCGTCCGCCTCGGTGTCGGCGATGACCGTGCCGTCGGCGCCAATGTAGGTGAAGCGGACCGAGCCCTCAAGCTGCGCCCGCGCCACGGCCGCCGGGTCATCCGCCGCTTGCAGTTGGACGGCGGCCTCTTCGGCCTCGTGCGCCAGGTTCTCCTCGGCCTGGTGCTCGAACAGCACGAAGAACGTCGTCGCCGCCACACCCAGGATCACGAGCACGATGGCAAGCGAGAACGCGAGCACCGTGCGGAAGATGGTGCCCGAGAGGGTCTTCCCGTTGACCGGGGTGCTCATGCGTCCGCCTGCGGCACTTTGATGCTGTACCCCACGCCGCGCACCGTCGTGATGCACGCGTCAGCGCCCGCGCAGGCGTTCGAGAGCTTCTGGCGCAGCGTCTGCACGTGCACGTCGACCGTGCGGGTGCCGCCGGCGTAGGTGACGCCCCACACGTCCTCGAGCAGCTGGTCGCGCGAGAGCACCTGCCCTTCGTGGCGCATGAGCGCCTTCAGCAGGTCGAACTCCTTGAGCGTCAGCGTGACGGGCGCACCGCCCGCCGTGACCGTGTGCGCCGAGACCGACAGCGTGATGACGCCGCAGGTGATCGTGTCCTGCAGGCACGCTGCCGGCTTGCCCGCGCGACGCAAAAGCGCGTTCACGCGGCTGACGAGCTCCATCATGCCGAACGGCTTCGCCAGGTAGTCGTCGGCGCCCGCGTCAAGCCCGCAGACGGTGTCGTACTCGGTGCCCTTCGCCGTGAGCATCATGATGGGCACGTGCTTCGTGGCCGGGTCGTCGCGCAGCTGGCGCAGGATCTCCAGCCCGTCCACCTCCGGCAGCATGATGTCCAGCAGCACAAGCTCGGGCGTCTGGCGGCGCACCGCGGCGTAGAAGTCCGCGGCGTTCTCGAACCCGCACGCCTCGAAACCTCCCTGCTTGAGCGCGTAGATCGTCAGATCGCGGATGTTCATGTCATCTTCGACGTAATAGATCACGTTCGTCGCCCTTCGCTACTCAACGTTTCAGCCGATACCCGACGCCGCGCACGGTCTCGAGCATGTCGGCGCGGTCCCCCAGCTTCTGGCGCAGCGTCAGCACGTGCGCGTCGACCGTGCGGCTGCCTCCGCCGAAATCCCAGCCCCACACCTGCGCGAGCAGCTCCTCGCGCGAGAACGCGGTGCCGGGGCTCTGCATGAGGAACGCCAGGAGATCGAACTCGCGCGCGGTGAGGGACAGCGGCTCGCCGTCGCAGGACGCTTCGCGCTTCTCGAGTGAGAGCGAGAGCGAGCCGACGACGATGCCGTGCTCGGTGGACTCGGCCCCCCAGTCCGTCGCGCGGCGCAGGAGCGCGCGCACGCGGCTGACCATCTCCATCATGCCGTAGGGTTTCGTGAGGTACTCGTCGGCGCCGCTGTCCAGCGCGGTCACGATATCGAGCTCGGAGCTCTTGGCGGTGACCATCATGACGGGGACGCGCGAAAGGCCGGGGGTCTGCCGAATGCGCTTCAAAATCTCGAGCCCGTCGGCGCCAGGCAGCATGATGTCGAGGACGACGACGTCCGGCCGGCGTCGCGCGCACGCAGCGCGCAGCGCCTCGCCGTCAGGCAGGCCTTCGACCTCGATGCCCGCGTGCGAAAGCGCGTACACAGCGAGATCGCGAACGTTCTTGTCGTCCTCGACGTAATAGATCAAGCGCGCCTACTCCCCGGTCGGTTCGGCTCCTTTTTTGGAGTGCGCCACAGAGTATACCTCATGCTCGCCCGTGGCACGGAAGACCGCCCAGTCAGCCAGGCGCTGGGCGTCGTCGCCCATGCGCTCGAAGTACTTCGCCACCATGAACAGCTCGGGCATGAACTCGATCTCGGCGTCGTCGGCGGCAGAGCGGATGAGCCCCACCACGATGGCCTCTGCCTGGTGGTAGAGGCGGTCCACCTCGTCGTCCAGGGCGTAGACCTCGTTCGCGCGCTCTTCGCTGGACGAGCGGAAGGCGTCGAAGGCGGTCTCGACCATGACGGCGCAGCGCTCGGAGAGCTCGGCGAAGACGCCGCGCAGCTCCGCGGTCTCCTCGGCCGGGATGCCCTGGGAGAGGTAGGCCACGTCGCGCGTCATGGAGTCGATGTGCGCGATGTCGGACACCGCGCGGAACGCGCCGGAGACGAAGCGCAGGTCGTCGGCCACGAGCGGCTGCTGGAGCAGCATGATGTCGAGGCACGCGCGCTCGATCTCGGCGCGCAGGCGGCGCTCCGCCTCGCTGCCCGCCAGCACCGCCTCGGCGGCGTCGGCGGCGCCTTCTTCGCCGGAAAGCGACGCGCCCGCAGCACGCACGTCGGCCGTCGCCTTCTCGGCAAGCCGCGTCAGGCTGGCCTCAAGCCCTTCGAGCTGCTTGAGATATTTCGAACGGGTCTGCATTAGCTGAACCTCCCTGTCAGGTAGTCTTTCGTGCGGGGCTCGTGCGGATTCGAGAACAGCTGCTTCGTCTCGCCCGCCTCGATAAGCTCGCCCAGGTAGAAGAACGCGGTCTTGTCGGCCACGCGGCTGGCCTGCTGCATGTTGTGCGTCACGACGACCACCGTGTGGTCGCGTGAAAGCTCCATCATGAGCTCCTCCACCAGCGAAGTGGAGATGGGGTCGAGCGCGCTCGTGGGCTCGTCCATGAGCAGGACCTTCGGATCGACCGCCAGAGCGCGCGCGATGCACAGGCGCTGCTGCTGGCCGCCGGAGAGGCCCAGGCCGGAGTCGTCGAGCTTGTCTTTCACCTCGTCGAACAAGCCGGCGTCGCGCAGGCACTTCTCCACGAGCTCGTCGGCCTCGGCACGGCCCATGCGGCGCATGCGGCGTGGGCCGTAGAGGATGTTGTCGCGGATGCTCATGGGGAACGGGTTCGGGTGCTGGAACACCATGCCCACGCCCACGCGCAGCGCGTTGGCGTCGGACTTGAAGATGTCCTGCCCGTTGAACTCGATGGTGCCGTCCACGCGCACGCTCGACACGAGGTCGCACATGCGGTTGAAGGCGCGCAACAGCGTGGACTTGCCGCAGCCGGAAGGGCCGATGAAGGCGGTCACGCGGTTTTCCGGGATGTCGAGCGTGATGTTCTTGAGCGCCTGGAAATCGCCGTACCACAGGTTGAAATCCTTGATGGAGATCATGGTGGGAACGCCAACGATGCCCTGGTGCTCGGCAATGACGGTCTCTTGCATCAGCTGAACCTCCCTGTCAGGTAGTCGGCGAGGCGCTTGTCCTCGGGCTCGGAGAAGATCTGCTTCGTCGGGCCCGTCTCCACCATGTCGCCCATGTAGAAGAACGCCGTGCGGTCGGACACGCGGGCGGCCTGCTCCATGTTGTGCGTCACGATGATCACGCAGATGCCGGAGTCGGCGATGGAGCGGATGGTCTCCTCGATCGTGAGCGTGGAGATCGGGTCGAGCGCCGAGCACGGCTCGTCGAAGAGCACGACGTCGGGGTGCATGGCCAGCGTGCGGGCGATGCACAGGCGCTGCTGCTGGCCGCCGGAGAGCGCGTGCGCGCTCTGGTCCAGCTTGTCCTTCACCTCGTCCCAGAGGGCGCCGGCGCGCAAGGACTCCTCCACCAGGCGGTCGGCCTCCGCCTTGCCGGAGACCATCTTGTGGCGTTTCGGCGCGAAGAGGATGTTGTCGCGGATGGACTTGCGGAACGGCGTGGGCTGCTGGAACACCATGCCGATGGAACGGCGCAGCTCGAAGAGGTTCTCCTTCGGCGTGTTGATGTCGTGGCCGTGGTAGAAGATGCTGCCGCCGACCTTGCACTTCGGAATCTCGCGGTTCATGAGGTTCAGGCAGCGCAAGAACGTGGACTTGCCGCAGCCGGAAGGGCCGATCAAGGCCGTGACCTGGCCCGCCTCAAAATCGAGCGACGTGCCGTGCAGCGCCTCGTTGCCGTTGTAGGACACGGTGACGTCGCGCGTCCGGACAAGGGCGGTCTGGTTCTGTTCCGTCATTCCCTCGTCAACCTCCTTTCAAGGGCCTTGCCGACCAAGCGGGCGATGATGTTGAACGCCAGGATGCACACCATGAGGACGGCGGCGGTGCCGTTGGAGACGGCCTCGAGGTCGGGCACGACGCCCTCGCTGTTGATCTTCCAGATGTGCACGGCCAGCGTCTCTGCCGGACGGAAGATGTTCCACGGGCACGACGGGCTCGTGAAGTCGAAGTTCGTGAAGTCCAGCGCCGGGGCGGACTGGCCGGCCGTGTAGATGAGCGCGGCGGCCTCGCCGAACACGCGGCCTGCGGAGAGCACGATGCCAGTCACGATGGCGGGCATGGCCACGGGCAGGAGCACGTGGATGGTGGTCTCCCAGCGAGTGAGGCCCATGGCCAGCGCCGCGTCGCGCTGCGAGCGCGGCACGTCCTCGAGCGCCTGCTGGATGACGCGCACCAGGATGGGGATGTTGAACATCGTGAGCGCGATGGCGCCCGAGATGATGGAGAAGCCCCAGCCCATCATGAGCACGAAGAACAGGAAGCCGAACAAGCCGACGACGATGGAGGGCAGCGAGGAGAGCGTCTCGATGAGCGCCTTCGCCGCCGCCGTCACGCCGTTCTCCGGCGCGTACTCCGCCAGGAAAATGGCGGCGCCGAGGGAGATGGGCACGGAGATGAGCAGCGTCAGGAACAGCAGGTAGAACGAGTTGAACAGCTCGGGACCGATGCCGCCGCCCGCGCGGAACTGCTCGGGCTCGCCGGTGAGGAAGCTCACGTCGAAGAGCTTGCCCGCGCCCTGCACGAGGATGTAGGCGATGATGGCGGCCAAGATGAGCAGGACGAACGCCACGATGGCGGTCAGGATGCCCGTGGCCACCTTGTCCTGGCCGTTGATGCGGCGCACGTGCGCCTGCATGTCAAAGCGAGCGGAGTTAGCCACGGTGCTTCGCCCCCTTGTGCGCGATCAGGTGGATGATGAGGATGAAGATGAGCGACATCGCCATCAGCAGCAGCGCGAGCGACCAGAGCACGTTGTTGTAGACGGTGCCCATGGCCTCGTTGCCCATGCCCATCGTCAGCACCGACGTGAGCGTCGCGGCCGGCGTGAACAGGGAGTCGGGCATCTGCGCGGCGTTGCCGATGACCATCTGCACAGCCAGCGCCTCGCCGAACGCGCGCGTCATGCCCAGGATGACCGCGGTCATGAGCGAGGGCAGCGCGCTGCGCAGGACCACGTTCCACACGGTCTGCCAGCGCGTGCAGCCCAGGGCGTAGGAGCCTTCGCGGTATTCGTTGGGAACGGCGGCCAGCGCGTCGATGGACAGCGAGGTCACCGTCGGCAGGATCATGAGCGCGAGCACGATGGAGCCCGAGAAGATGCCGTAGCCGGTGATGCCGGCGCCGAACATGCCCGCCACGTCGCGCGTGGTGGCCACGATGACGCCCAGGCCGATAAGGCCGTAGACGACCGAAGGGATGCCGGTCAGCAGCTCGATGAGCGGCTGGAACACGCGACGCCCGAAACCGGGGGCGATCTCCACGACGAAGATGGCCGAGCCGATGGCGATGGGGAGGGCGAGCAGCGTGGAGAAGATGGTGACGGCGAACGAGCCGGTGATCATGGGCAGCGCGCCCACGGTGGGCTGCCCGTTCTCGTCAAGCTGGTGCGGGTTCCACTCGGTGCCGGTCAGGAAGTCGAAGAAGTTGATGCCGTTGACGGTGAACGTCGAGATGCCGCGCGAGGCGACCATTGCGACGAGCGTGATGACGAGGATCGCCACGAGCGCGATGCACGCGCCCGTCACGCCCTTGCCAATCCGCTCGACGCTCAGCTTCGGCAGCGAATGTGCCATCGCTTGCGTCTCCTTTCCATGGAAAGCCCCCGCTCGGAGGGGTGGCGGGGGCTTATCGACAGATGAAAGGGCGAACGCGGGCGCCCGCCCTTTCCGGCGGTATTACAGCTCGGTGACGGTGCCTTCGGCGTCCTTCTCGACCTTCATGCCGGAGACCGGGATGTAGCCGTTCTCCTCGACGAGGGAGCCCTGGACCTCCTCGCCCATCATGAACTCGATGAAGGCCTGGGTGGCCTCGTCGGCGTCCTTCGCGGTGTACATGTGCTCGTACGCCCAGATGGTCCAGGAGTTGTCCTCGACGTTGGCGGCCTCAGGCGCCACGCCGTCGACGGAGAGTGCCTTGATGCTGTCGGAGAAGTAGGAGAAGGCCAGGTAGGAGATGGCGCCCGGCGTCTGGGAGACCATCTGCACGACCGTGCCCGAAGAGTCCTGCTCCTGGAAGGTGGCGGACTCTTCGCCGCCCAGGACGGCGGCCTCGAAGACGGCGCGGGTGCCGGAGCCGGCCTGGCGATTAATGACGACGATGGCCTCGTCGTTGCCGCCGACCTCGCTCCAGTTGGTCACCTCGCCCTTGAAGATGCGGGCCAGGTCGGCCAGCGAGATGTCGTCAAGCTGGACGTCCGGGTTCACGACCGGGCCCATGCCGACGATGCAGACGCGGTTGTCGGTGATCTTCTCGACGTCGGAGGCGTTCTCGACCTTCTCCTCGGCGAACACGTCGGAGTTGCCGATCTGGACGGCGCCCTGGACGATCTGCGTGATGCCGGTGCCGGAGCCGCCGCCCTGGACGGTGACCTGGACGCCCGGGTTCTCCTCCATGAACAGCTCGGCGGCCGCCTCGCACAGCGGCTGGAGCGCCGTGGAGCCGACGGCCGTGATGGAGCCGGACAGCTCGGCGGAAGCGGAGCTGGAGGCGCTGGAAGAGCTGGAAGCGGAGCCGTCAGACGAGCTGTTGCCGCCGCAGCCGACCAGGCCCATGCCAGCGACAGCCGCGGTCATGACGCCGGCCGCGCCCAGGAACGTACGACGCGAAACGTTTTTCTCCTGCATTGGATGATCCCCTTTCGGATGCGTTCTCTGGCGGCTGCCCCTCTGCGGGCATGCCGCGCGCGGCCACTCGGGACCGCGCCGCTGCGCATCTTAGGGCGCTTGCGCGCACGGCGGGACGCCCTTTGGCGGACCATAACTGAACTCTGACAGGGTTTTACGCGCCGCTTACAGAAGTCGACGCTCCCCTTTACAAACCCGCGGGTTCTGTAAAGGGAGGAGCAAAGACTGCACGAAGCGTGCAAACTATGTGGACATGAAATGAAATGCCTGGTGAGAGCGCATGCGCACCACCCCTGCGACAGGCCTCGCCCCGGATTCCGCCCGTTTTCGCAGGCGATTCAGCCGCCTCGTCCGCACGACGCCTACGAGAACTTCACGGCGCACAGCGCGATGAAGCCGACCACGATGACCGCCGCGATGACGTCCATGGCTCGGCGCGGCACGCGCGCGAGCAGGCGCTCGGTGGCGGGATAGACCGCCCATGTGTAGAGCGTGGCCACGGCGCCCAGCGCCAGGTCGTTCACCAACCACGCTTGCCCCAGGATGTTGAGCGGCAAGTTCGAGTTGTCCCAAAGCGGATATTCGCCGGCGGCGTTCGGCTGGTTGAGCATGAACCCCATGGCGAGCTCCATGACGAGGCACGCGCCCGCCGCCGCCGCGAAAAAGATTGCCAACGCCAGTTTGCGGGAAGGGCACCGCGCCACGATATAGTCCTTGAGCGGCAGCAGGATGATGGTGCACACGGTGGCGCCCACGCCGTAGACGCAGAAGGGGTAGAACGGGTCGTCCCACACGAGCGAATCCGGGTCGACGATGCCGAACAAGTCCATGAACAGGCAGTACGGAATCTCGAGCCAGTGCCCCACCACGCTGTAGACGCAGAAGTAGACGGCCATGTTGCGCCAGATAGGCCACGTGCCCTTCAGGCTGGCGCGAATGCTCTTCTCGGCGGGACGGTACGTCATCGCAAGACCTTCCAGGCGGCCTACGCGTCGCCCGACGCGATGACGCTGCCCAAACCGGGAATGAGCACGTTGATGCAGTAGAAGAAGAACAGGATGCAGAAGCCCACCACGATGACGACGAACACCACGTTCATCACGTCGCGCGACAGGCGCCCGAGCAGCGTCTCGAGGCCCGGGTAGATGACCCAGGTCATGAGCGTGGCGATGACGCCGAAGGCGAGCGCGTTCTGCAGGCAGATCTGCCCCATGAAGTTGCAGAACATGTTGCGGTAATCCCACAACGGCAGCGACCCGTCAGGCAGCGGCTGATTGAGCATGAGGCCCATGACCAGCTCGATGAGCGTGCACACCGCCGCGTTCAGCACGAAGCTCAGCGCAAGCGGCGCGAGCGTGCCCTTCATCGTGCGCATGAGGAAGTTCTTGACCGGATAGAACAAAAGCACGCACGCCACAGCGCCCACGCCGTAGACGCAGAAGGGGTAGAGCCAGTCGCTCCAAATCTGCGAGGTGGGGTCGTACGTGCCCGGCAGGATGCCGAAACGGATGAACGTGCAGTAGCCCGCCTCGAGCCAGTGCCCCACCACGCTGAACACGCAGAAATAGATGATGAGGTTGCGCCAGAACGGCCATGAGCGCAGGTTGAAGAACTGCTCGTCGGCCTCTTGCTGGCGCCGCTTGACCTCGACGGAGAACGGCTCGACGAGCTGCGCCCTCACGCGGCGCGACGTGGCGAAGTACACAATGAGCACGATATCGAGCAGCGAGTACGCCAGCTGCAGCGGCAGCGAGAATTCCCCGGTAAAGACGTTGTACAGGCTGCCGGCGGCAATGTTGAACAGCGCGTAGGCGATGGCGAAGGGGCGGGCGATGGCCTTGCGCTGCCAGATGAGCCAGAACAGCACGCCGTTGAACAGCAGGTTCAGGTAATCCAGGTAGTCGGAGAAGCCGAGCTCGTAGTTGCCTTTCACCAAGAACGCCGAGAGCGCGACGGTGATCACCACGTTGAAGGCGCACAGAACCTGGATCACGCGCAGGAAGCCGAGCTTGCGCGGGTCGCTGAAATCTTTCGCCATACATCCTCCTCCGCCTCTGCGGGCGTCCGACGCCTCATGGTTCGCCCCACGGTCCCTATGATACGGCACGAAGCGCCCCGAGCGGGCAACGGAGATTCCGAAGGAACGAATGATTGCTGGAGAGGAATGGATGCCGATTGCCTGGTTGCGTCGATTGCCCGACTGCGTCGATTGCCTGGCCGCACGCGGCGCTCTCCTGCTATCATCGCCATCATGGAGGCAATCACCGCGAACATAGCGACCTTGAAAGACGCCATTGGCGGCTGGCCGGGCACGCTGCTTGCCGCGGTTATCATCGTGGCCGTCACAATCGTCGTGTCGCGCTTGGTGGCGGCGTTTCTGAACCGCGTGCTCAGCCACGACGGCACGCCGCTCCCCTCGAGCTCGATCTTCCTGAACATCGCGCGCGGCGTGGTGTGGGTCGTCGGCGCGTCGATCCTGCTCGGCACCTGCTTCGGCATCGACGTGAGCGCGCTCATCACCGCGCTCGGCGTGGGCGGCATCGCCGTCTCGCTGGGCTTTCAAGACACCATCTCGAACTTCTTCGGCGGGCTGCAGCTTTCGCTCATGCGCATCGTCGAGCCCGGCGACAACGTGCGCGTGGGCTCGGACACCGGCGTGGTGCGCGACGTGACCTGGCGCCACACCACCATCGTCACCGCCACGGGCGAGGTGGTGGTCATCCCGAACTCCGTCATCAACAAGAGCCCGCTCACGAAGCTCGCGCCGCCCGAGACCGTGGTCGTGCCCTTCGTCTGCCGCCTGGCCGACGAGACGCCCGAGTCCGTGCACGCCGACATCGAGCGCGCCGCGAACGAGGCGGCCACCGCCGTGTGCCCCCTCCAAAGCGAAGCGAAAGTGCTGTTCACGGAAGTGACCGAATGGGGCCTGCGCGGCAAGATCATCCTGCGCGCCTCCGACGCCGCGCAGACCGCCGCCGTGGCGGACGCCGTGGTGCAGGCCATCTCCCCGTTCCTGCAGCCGAAGGCGTAGGCGCCGCGCTTGAGCGGCCGCGCGCGGCGCCCGCTCGCCTGAGCACGCCCGAGCACGCCTGGCGCCCGTTCGCCCGAGCGCTCGGCGCACGTCCTCCCGGGCACGCTCGGTGCGCGTCCTTCCTGGGCGCGGCGTCCTCCCCAGCGCACTCGGCGCGCGCCCTACCGCCTACCAGGACGCCGGCGGCTCAGGAAACTCCTCGCACGCCTGCCACAGCACGACGCGCCCTTGCGCGCGCGTGGCGGCAAGGTCGATGACGCGCTGGTTGGAGGATCCTTTCCACTTCAGGTCGTACGAGTTGAGCGCCTGCACGAAAGGACCGTCCACGAGCACGTCGCAGCACGCCAGAAGCTCCGGCGCGAGCGGGTCGACCGCTCCGGACGCCAGGTCCTCGTACAGGTAGCCGGAGTACGCCCAAATGCCGTAACCGCGCTCCTTCAGCTTGCGCGCGAGCGCCAGGCACGCCGCGCACTGCTCGAACGGCTCGCCGCCCGAGAGCGTGACGTCACGAACGAGCGGGTTCTGCTCGATCTCTGCCACCACGTCGTCCACCGCGCGCACCGTGCCGCCGCACGCCGGCTGGCTTTCGGGATTGTGGCACCCTGGACAGCCGTGCGAGCACCCCTGCACGAACACGGAGAACCGCAGTCCGGGCCCGTCCACGATGGAATCCCCCACGGTGCCGAACAGCCTGATGGTGTCAGGAAGATCGCTCACGTCTCGCTCCTTTGGTCGATGATGCCCACGGTGGTGCTTTCGCTCAGGCGCGCCCGTGGGTTCCGCGCAATCGGCGCACCGCACGCCGCCCGCCCGGAGCCCCGCACGCAAGCAGGTTGCATGCAAAACTCACAGGTCGTTCGTAACGTCAGCGAGCGTTTTAGAGCGCGCCCTATGGACGCGGACGAGGGGCGCGGCTGGACTTCGGTCCGCCGCGCCCCTCGCAAGCGTCTAGAAGGCGTGCGCTGGAAACGCGCAGCGTCGGGTAGTTCCGACGGCCGCTAGGCCGTCGGAGCGCTAGGCCCGCGGAACGTCGTGCTTCACGCGGTCGTGCTCTTCGGCGCGCTTCGCGTCGTTGAAGCGGTCAAGGGTGCCCACCAGGTAACCGGTGATGCGGCGGATGCGCTCGAAGGGAACGCCGTCCTCCTCGGTGCGGCCGCACTTCGGGCATCGATCGCCGATGATGCCGTTGTAGCCGCAGACCGGATCGCGGTCGACCGGATGGTTCACGGAACCGTAGCCGATGCCGGACTCCTTCATGTGGCGCACCACGGCCTCGAAGGCCTCGAGGTTGTCAGTCGGGTCGCCGTCGAGCTCGATGTAGCTGATGTGGCCCGCGTTCGTGAGCGCATGGTACGGCGCCTCGATCTCGATCTTCTTGAACGCGCTGATCGGGTAGTAGACCGGTACGTGGAAGCCGTTCGTGTAATAATCGCGGTCGGTCACGCCCGGAATGGAGCCGTAGCGCTTGCGGTCCATGCGGACGAAGCGGCCGGACAGGCCCTCGGCCGGCGTGGCGATGACGCCGTAGTTCAGGCCCGTCTCCTCGGAGAGGCGGTCGGTGTAAGCGCGCATGTGCCCCACGATCTCAAGGCCGAGGCGCTGCGCCTCTTCGCTCTCGCCATGATGCTTGCCCATGAGCGCCACGAGGCACTCGGCCAGGCCGATGAAGCCCACCGTGAGCGAGCCGTGCTTCAGGACTTCGCGCACCTCGTCGTTCGGCTTGAGGTTCTCGGAGTCAATCCACACGCCCTGCCCCATGAGGAACGGCATGTTGTAGACCTTCTTGCGCGACTGGATCTCCAGGCGCTCGTTCAGCTGGCCGATGACAAGGCCGAGCTTCTGGTCGAGCAGGTCGAAGAACAGGTCGCGGTCGCCCTTGGCGCGGATGGCCAGGCGCGGCAGGTTGATGGAAGTGAAGCTCAGGTTGCCGCGACCGGGCGTGATCTCGCGCTCCGGGTCGTGGACGTTGCCCATGACGCGGGTGCGGCAGCCCATGTAGGCGATCTCGGTCTCGGGATGGCCCGGCTTGTAGTACTGCAGGTTGAACGGCGCGTCGATGAAGCTGAAGTTCGGGAACAGGCGCTTCGCCGAGCAGCGCATGGCCAGACGGAACAGGTCGTAGTTCGGGTCGCCCGGGTTGTAGTTCACGCCTTCCTTCACGCGGAAGATCTGCACCGGGAAGATGGGCGTCTCGCCATGGCCAAGGCCCTGCTCGGTGGCCAGCAGCACGTTCTTGATGACCATGCGGCCTTCCGGCGTGGTGTCGGTGCCGTAGTTCACCGAAGAGAACGGCGTCTGCGCGCCCGCGCGGGAGTGCATGGTGTTGAGGTTGTGGATGAGCGCCTCCATGGCCTGGAACGTGGCGCGGTCGGAGTCCTCGAGCGCGTGCTTGGACGCGTAGGACTCGACGCGGCGGGCGATGGCCTCCTCCACGCCGGCGGCGGTCAGGGCGTCGACCACGAAGCGCACGTATGCCGGGTCGGCCTCGACGCGCGCCCACGAGCCCGTCCGCTCTTCAGCGCGGGCGAGCGTCTGCTCGGTGAACTCGCGCACGTTCTCGAGCGAGGTGAGCAGCTCCAAGCCCTCTGCCAGGTGCTTCTTGTACAAGCGGCGGTACGTCTTGCGCACGCCGTCGGCCAGGCCGCGGTCGAAGTCGCAGATGGACTGGCCGCCATGCTGGTCGTTCTGGTTCGACTGGATGGCAATGCACGCCAGCGCCGCGTAGCTCGCGATGTCGTTCGGCTCGCGCAGCACGCCGTGGCCGGTGGAGAAGCCACCGTCGAAGAGCTTGCGCAGCTCGATCTGGCAGCACGTCGTGGTCAGCGTGTAGAAGTCCATGTCATGGATGTGGATGTCGCCCTCACGGTGCGCCTTCGCGAACTCCGGTGCGATGACCGACATCTCATAGAACTGCTTTGCGGACTCCGAACCGTACTTGAGCATGGTGCCCATGGCGGTGTCGGCGTCGATGTTGGCGTTCTCGCGCTTCATGTCGGAGTCGGACGCCTTGGAGAACGTGATGTCCTTGAGCGTCTGGAAGATGCGGCTGTTCACGTCGCGCACGCGGCTGCGCTCGGCGCGGTACAGGATGTAGGCCTTCGCGGTCTGGGCGAAGCCGGCCTCGATGAGCACCTCCTCCACGAGGTCCTGCACGCCTTCGACCGTGGGCGCGCCCTCGATGGCGCCCGCCTGGATCTTCTCGACCACGGCGTCGGCGATGTTCTCGGCGACGGCGCGGCCCTGCATGGCGCCGGACGCGGCGAACGCACGCTCGACGGCGGAAGCGATCTTCTCCTCGTCGAAGGGGACGGCGCGGCCGTCGCGCTTGATGATGGTGGCGACCGACTTCATGTGCTCCATGACTTCCACTTCCTTCCGGCCGTCAGGCGGCCTGCGCGCGGCCGGCAGGCCGCTGGTCTTCCTCTTGGCACACGACGACCCGACCCCGCCCCGTACCAGGGCGGCACATGCCTTGCCGCCTGATGGAGCGGTCATGCCGATGTGGTGTTTCGTCGTGTAGTAAATCAGTCAGGCACACAACATCTTGTGGCTGACTGTGCTGCGTTTCGACAGGTATAGTAGATTCACCGTCATGAGAATTCAAGGGCAAAAAAGCCTTGAATTCTGGCTGAAACACGCTTCCCCAGGTCGCCATGAATAGAGCCGAATTGTGTGTTTTTTCGTCTGTGAAAAACTCTTGAATAAATTGTGACTAATGAAGTATCAATTTAGGGATAAGCGGCTATTTCCGCATATGAAACAGGGTTTGAGCGGCCTTGCGCACGTCTGTGCTTGGGCACGCCCCCTCGCCGCCAACGACGCCCGGGCACGGCGTGATGCGAGCGCGGGGCGCGACATGACGCAAGCACGAGGCGCGGCGCATGCGAGCGCGGGGCGCGCAGGGCAAACGGCCTCGCCTACTTCACGGTGCCGTACACGTAGCCCCAACCATGGCCGCCGATAGAAGAGTTCAGCTGCGTGCACAAGCGCTCGCGCGTGTACGTCCCCGGCGGCAGCAGCTCCACCACTTCCATAAGGTCGCGCGGCAGGTCGGCCGCCTCCGCGCCGAGCACCACGTCCAGGCGGCTCACCGTGCGCGCGTGCGCATACAACGCGTCGACCACCTTCTGCAGGGCGCCGTAGTCCCCGCTGCGCTCAACCGCCATGCCTACCCCTCGCTCTTCGCAACGTCGAAGCCCGCCGTCGCCGCCACAAGAGCGCCGGTGTACGACGGCGCGCAGGCGCCGCCCGCGCGGAGGAACTGCGCCCCCGCAGCGCGCAGGCGCACGGCCGCGCCCACCATGACGTCGGGGCAGAAGTACGGGTTCTCGGGCGTGGCGTCCTGCTGGCGCGCGTCGCGACGGCCCACTTCGAGCTCCACCATGATCGGCAGGCCGCACGCCGCGCGCAGCTCCGCCACAACCGCCGCCGCCATCTCCGCCGGAGCTCCGGTAGAAAAGCCCACGACGCTCGCGCCGTACTCCTCAAGCATGCCGGCAAGCTCCTCCCACGTGCCCGAGTGCGGCACGACCGCGCCATCGGCCGCACGCTCGGCGCGCACGCACGCGAAGACGGGCACGTCGGAGACTTTGCGCACGCCCATGAGCGCGCACTGGAGGTCAAGCGGCTTTTCGAAGCCGGAGAGCAGCACGGCGTCGACCGCGCGCCCCTCGAGGTCGCGGACGGCCTGGGCATACTGGTCGCGCGACTGCTTGAGCGACGGCGCGCTCGACGGGTCAAGCGGCAGGCCGCACGGGCCCACTTCGTACAAGACGTGCTGGGGCTTGAGCGAATTCACCACCGCAAGCGCCGCGGCGACAAGCTCGGGCGCGCGGTCTTCCAGGCGGGCGTGCGCCAGGCGGGCGCGCGTGATGCCCGCCGTTCCCGTCACGAGGCACTGCGCGCCTGCGACGGATTCAAGGCGCAGGGCATCGCGCACCGTGTCGGGCTCCACCAGGTTCAGGAACTCGCGGTCGCGTTCGACGTCCACGCCCTGCCGCGCGAGCACGGCGTCCTGCCGGCCCGAGAGCACGAGCATGTCTTGGTGGAACCTCATCTGGATATCGGGCATGGCGGGAACCTTCCTTCGCGGAGTCGTTCCGGCAATTGTAGCGCAGCGCCCCAGCCAAAGCGCAGGCGACGCAGGACGGGCTGGCACGGGAACGACATCCCTGTCGCGCCCGCAAAGGGGTGCGACAAGGCAGACGACCCAAAGGTCGCGCACGCGGACGCATCGCGGCAGCCCGCCATCGCCGCGCATACTGCGGCGGCGTTACCTTCCCGAAGCCTAATTCACAAGACGCGCACACGCCGTTCATTCGCACTTCAAAGCCAGCTTTTACAATGAGCTCACGCGATGAGCGAAGGCTCCCCTCCTTCACATCGCACTGCTGAGAAGCAGTACGGCGCAGATGCGCCGCATCATCCCCTCCTTGTAGGCCCGGTGGAGTTCCCCTCTCCCCGGGCCGCTTCTTTTTTCACCGTCCTGAGCACCTCCAGCGTCCCGAGCGCCTCGCACTCCGGCGCAACCGCCCAACCCGAGGCAAGCGCCCCGCCGCAAACACCCGGCCCCGAGCGAGTGCCCAGCCGTGAGCGGATACCTAGCTCAAAGCAAATGCCCGATTCCAAGCGGATGCCCAGTCGCGAGCGCCCACATCAGCGCGAACGCCGCTTCAGATGGCGAAAACGAAGCGATGTTAGCTATCGGGCTCGCGAAAGAGACGCAAGGATTCCGCATTCATGCCATGACGGCTGCTTTCATTCCCCATAGCAGCCATAATCGCCCCCGTGCGGAGCTAACATCGCGCTCTTTTTGCCATTCTGCAGCATGTAGGCGCTGCGGCACATGGGCACCGCAAACATTCACTACATGCGCTACGAGCGTTGCGGCCATGCAGCACGTGGGAACTGCGGGCGCTCCCGCGGATGCGGCGCTCGCTGCAGACGCCGCGAACGTTGTGCCCACTGCAAACCGCTCTCTGCAGATGCCGCGAGCGTTGCGCCCTCCGCAAACCGCTCACCACAGGCGCTACAGGCGTTGTAGCCATGCAGCACGCGCTCGCTGCAAACCGCTCGCCGCAGGAGCCGCGACCGCCGCACAGTCTCTGTGGGCGGCCCTACTCCTCCAGGCGATCGCGATGCTTCGTGCTCTTGGGCTCGGGCTTCGTGCGCACTTCGAGCGGACGGCCAATCTGGCCGGTCTTGTCGAGGCGCAGGACGGGCTTCGTCATGGTGAGACCGCGAATCTCGCGCGTGGGGCGCGTCTTCTTCGCGATCGCCTTCGCCGGCTTGGCGATGACGTTG
This sequence comes from Candidatus Aveggerthella excrementigallinarum, assembly GCA_018715725.1. Classification (GTDB taxonomy): domain Bacteria; phylum Actinomycetota; class Coriobacteriia; order Coriobacteriales; family Eggerthellaceae; genus Aveggerthella; species Aveggerthella excrementigallinarum. The sequence goes on along the minus strand of DVLD01000189.1, from coordinate 5,118 downwards.
ACCACGTCGTCGGTGAAGTCGCGCGGCGGCGCGGTGTGCCAGTCCATGGCGACGGACAGGTAACGCACGCCGATCACGATGCCGGCGCAGCAGATGGCCGCCCACGCGTCGAGCACGTGGTACTGGCGCATGACCGCGTAGACTATCGCGCCGATGAGCGCGGCGGAGCCGTACAGCGTGCCCGAGCGGAACGCCGCGACCGGCTGGTTCATAAGCACGTCGCGGGCGATGCCGCCGCCGATGGCGGTGATGGTGCCCATGATGACCGCCGGGATGATCTCAAGCCCGGCGGAGAGGGCTTTGCTCACGCTAATGATGGTCCACAGCGCCATGCCGAGAACGTCAATGAAGTCGAACAGCATGTTGAAGTACTTCGTGATCTTCCCGAAGTAGAACACCACAACGCCCGTGAGCGCGCACGCCAGGATGAGCGTGGGGTTCTGGAACGCGTAGATGCCGTAGTCTTGCAGCAGAATGTCGCGCAGGACGCCGCCGAGCAGCCCGACGACGATGGCCATGCAGACGGTGCCGAAGATGTCATAGCGCGCGCGCACGGCGCTCAAGCTGCCAGAGATGGCGTAGACCACGGTTGCGAGGAGCTCGAACCACAGGGGCACGGCAAGGGCGGTCGCAAGCACGCTACGCCTCCTTTCCTGCGCTCTTCGGCGCGTCGTCCACGGCAATGAGCACGGCAGACGTGGGCTCGCCCGAGAAGTTGAGCCCACCGGTCAGCTCGCGCGCGGCCGCCAGGTCGAACCTTGACGAGAGGAAACGGTCGATGCAGCCATGCGCCTCCTCGCGCGCGGCCGCGTAGATGTCCCAGAAGCTTTCGGTGCGCGGCTCCTCAGTGAACGGATCCGCCCAGGGCGCACGCTCGCGGTTGTCGAACGCGCACTCCGCCGACTCCACGGCACGATGGCTCATGCTGCGGAAGAACGAGTGCGGGCGCACGAGCTCCTCCGCCCGTCCGACCAGGGCGCGCTTCACGCCCAAGGGCGAGTCGAACGCCCGTTGCGCCAGGCGGAACGCCCGCACGCTTGATGAGAACAGCCCGTCCGGCACGACCTGGCCGTACGCCGTCACCACCACGAAGGAGTACAGCTTCGAGATGACGCGCAGCACCTCGTCCGACGCCTTGAGCACGTGCTTGTGCGGCACGTACGTCGCCACGGTCTCGCCCGTCTTCGTGAAGAGCACCATCTCGTCGAACGTGCTCTCGATGACGGCGTGCACCTCGTGGCCGTCGCGTCGCGAAAGCCCTTCGACCCCCGCGTCGCACAGCGCATGCTCCCACCAATAGACGAGCGGGTGCATCCGGGAATCAAGCGTGTAGTGGCACAGGAAACCGAGCGCGTACGCACGCCCGACGGGCGCCTCGTCGGCGGCAAGCATCGTGAGCGCTTGCTTGAAGGCGAAGATGAGCTCGGCCGGCTTCTCCGCGTGCATGAGCGACCCCACGCGGCTGAACTCCGCCATGCGCGGGTTCAGCACCGAGAAGAACAGCGGGTCGGGGCCTTGATTGCCCAGCAGGAACGCGTCGGCCTCGGCGCGCGAGCCGCCGATGCGCTCGAAGAGCGCGTCGTAGACGTCCCTGCCGAAGAAATCGTGCGTCAAGATGGCGGGCATGGCGTTCCTTCCTGCTGTCGGGGGCTGGTATGGCGCGCGGCGGCGAGGCGCTCGCCCGGACCGCGCGGAAGGCGCGCGCTGCCGGACGGCGATGCCGCCGGAGCGTGAAAGACGTCCCTGGCTGCAAGCCCGAGACGTCCGATGGCGCTGCGACGAACATAGCAGAAATCCCCTCGGTTGAGGACAGGCCGGCGGCGGCGTGCGCGCATTCTACGCAGTCGGGTCACGCGGCGTGCACAGGAGCCATCGGCGACGCAGGGCCCGGCGAATCTGACGCCCCTCGCGACCAGTGTCCGACTCGGCGCCGCCCGCCGACACCGTCCGGCGCTCCACGGACGTCCACGCCCCCTGTGCGCGACCATCCAGCGCTCCGCGCGCGTCCACACCTCTGTGCGCAACCATCCAGAGGAGCCTCCGCTGTCGCCGGCGTCCACCCCGCCGCGCTCCCTGTGCGCGACCATCCGACTTGACGCCCTTTTTACCCTGCCCCCGCATGCGCTCGGCTACAATGCCTCAGTGCGTCAAGCCATTGCGCCAAGGCCCCGAGAGAAAGGACGCGCATGCAGAAGCTGACGAAGCAGGAGAAAAGCTGGATTGCCTACGACGTGGGCAACTCCGCGTTCGTCATGCTCTCGACGGCGCTCATTCCCGTGTACTTCGCCTCGCTCGCCGAGCCTGGTTCGTCGGTCGTCGTCGCATGGGGCTATGCGGAGACGGTCGCCTCGCTCATCCTGGCGCTGCTCATGCCCTTCCTGGGCAGCTTGGCCGACCTGCAACATAATAAGAAGCGCTTTCTGATCGGCTCGGTCGGCACCGGCGCCGTCGCGTGCGCCGCGCTCGGCATCCCGCAGCACGCGCTCGCGTTCCTGATCGTCTACGTGGTCGCTTCGGTCATGCTCAACGGCTCCATGGTGTTCTACGACGCGTTCCTGGTGGACGCCACCACGGAGGAGAACTACGACCGCGTCTCGTCGCACGGCTACGCCTGGGGCTACATCGGCTCGTGCATCCCCTTCGTCGCATGCCTCGCCATCGTGCTCTTCGGCGAGAACGTGGGCATCAGCATGGGGACGGGCATGCAGATCGCCTTCGTCATCACGGCGGCCTGGTGGGTGGCGTTCACCGTGCCGCTCGTGCGCAACGTGCACCAGACGCACTTCAAGCCGCGCACCGAGCACATCTTTCGCGACACCGTGCGCGGGCTCGTCGCCACGCTCGGCAAAATCGCGCGCGACAGGCGCCTGCTCATGTACATGCTCGCGTACTTCTTCTACATCGACGGCGTGCATACCATCATCAAGATGTCCACGAGCTACGGCACCGAGCTCGGCATCGACTCGACGCAGCTCGTGCTCGCGCTGCTCGTCACGCAGTTCGTGGCCTTCCCTTCCGCCATCCTCTACGGGCGCCTGTCGAGCAAGGTGGGCACCCGCACCATGCTGCTCACCGCGGTGGCGGCGTACCTCGGCATCACCTTGTTCGCGGCGTTCTTCCTGCGCAGCGCCGTGGAATTCTGGATTCTCGCGGTGTGCGTCGGGCTGTTCCAGGGAGGCATCCAGGCGCTCTCGCGCTCGGAGTTCGGCAAGCTCATTCCGAAGGAGCACGCCAACGAGTACTACGGCTTCTTCGATATCTTCGGCAAGTACGCCGCGGTCATGGGCACGTTCCTTGTGAGCGTCACCACGCAGCTCACCGGCAATGCCTCGATCGGCGTGCTGGCGCTCGCGCTGCTGTTCATCGTGGGATTCGTGCTGCTCTGGAAAATGCCGCGGGAATAGGCTCTCGAGCGCTTACCGCCACGGCAGGTCATGCCGCGCCACCGCCGGACGCGGTGCACGGTCGACCTTTGGGTAGAGGCTCTGATGCAGCTTGAGGCGGCGACCTTCAAGGTCGCTTGTCCGGCTGCGCAGCCGGATGCCGAGCAAGCGCTCGAGCATGGCGCGCCACGCGCTCCATGCTCGCAAGGTCGTGCGCTTGCTGCCTGGTGACAGCGAGCACGCGGTACGCATCGACGACGAACTCGTTGCGCCGACGCGCGTCGCGGTCGATGTTCGCTTCGCCTTCATGGTGCTCGCTGCTGTCGTATTCAATGACGACACCGTGCCGCTCCCACAACAGATCACCTTTGCGCACGATTGCTCCATCCGGACGCGTGAACGAAAGCGGCTTGTTCAGCACGGGCGCAGGAAGCCCGAAGCCCCCGAGATGGCGCGGCGCTGACAGCTCGAACGCAACTTTCGACTCCATGGGAGAACGAGAGCCGTTGAGCACCAGACTTGACGCCATGCGCGCCTTTGCGGCGCCAGGCACGGCTCCTGCCACTTGCGCGTACGCGTGCAAACGTTGCGCAGTCGTGAGCGCCCTGCGCGCAACAAGGGATTCGCGCTGGCGGTCAATCGCGAACGAGCCGCATATCTCGTAGCCGAACAACACCAGATCGACAAGCGAGAATTCTCGCGCAAGCTGTACGAAACAAAGCTCTGGGCAGCACGCCAACACATGGTCGGCCACACGAAAGAACGAGTGCTGTGGGTATGTGCGAGCCGCCCTTCTTCGACGCACCGAAAGCGTCGCACGGTTTCCGCCATCGGGCGGAACGAGCACGTCAAGCGAGCGAGAGTCAACTCCGAGCCGGCCGACGTCGAACGCACGAATGTCCGTAAGCGACGTGGCACAATCGCGCAAGGACACTGCGCGCGTGGGCGTAGGCGACGGTGCGTGGCCAGTCGCAGATGCGGTCCAAACTTCGAGGGCTGACATGCCTGCAAGGAAGAGCGTTCTGGTGCCCATAGCGGCGCCTCTCTGCGTGCAAATCACGCGGGCGGCCCCACCGTGCGCCCATATGTGGGCACGTGCACGAGCCGCGAGCGCGCGAACCGCACGCGAACGACGGACGGCTCTGCATGCTCAACGAACGAATCGGACGCCTAGCAAGCCAACCGTGTGCGGTCAAACGAACATGAGATGCGAACGCGCGAGATATGTGGAGTATGGCGTCGACCTTACACCTCCGGGCAAACAGCTTCCTGCCGCACGCCAACAAATCCACCGAATCCGCGGTTCCTTCGAAAACCACAGGGCTTTCGAAATACGCTTTCTCTTTCGCATCGTTCAGCGGCCTTACCATGCGGATACCCGCCCTGTTCGCACGGTCGGCACGAACCAGCTGCGACGTCCAGCGGCCTCATGCTCGACGGACGCCCGTCCTGCCTCGCTCGCACGGCCAACACAAAACCCTTTGCGTCATCCAACAGCCCTTTTTTGGACGGATATGGTGCTTAAGAACCATCTGATTGCAGCATAATGCGAGCAGTAGAATCGTGAGAAGATCGTGACCTGGGCTTTTACTGCACGAAGAAAACTGGGGTCGATGGCACCGTCCTGGCAGGATGCCGTCACTGCCAAAACATGATTCTCAAGCACCATATCCGTCCAATACCCACCCAATTCTTGACGCAAACCCTGCCGGACGATGCCGAGCCCGCCAGAAAA
>DVLD01000188.1 GCA_018715725.1 Candidatus Aveggerthella excrementigallinarum | reverse complement strand
GAAAGGAGTTCGAGGCTGGGCGTTTCCGCCTCGAACTCCTTGCATGACAGGATTCGGCGCCAGGGCGCTTCGCAACGCCGGGTCGTTCTGCCGCTCGGCAGAACGACGGGACGAACAACGGCATCTGGCCTGCCGCTATCCACAGAACGCAGCATCTGGCCTGCTACTGCCCACAGAACGCAGCATCGAGCCTGCGTCCGCAGAACGGCAGCATTGAGTTGCTACGCCGGCCGGAAGGCGGCGCAGCAAGACTAAATCTTGTACATGTACTGGAAGACGTCCTCGCGCTGGAGGATGATCTGGACGCCGAGCTCTTCGCCTTCGGCGTCGAGCTTCTCCTGTACTTCGTTGAAGCCGGCGACCTCAGGGTCGAGCGTGACGAGCATGGTCATGGTGAAGATCTCGTTCATGATGGTCTGGGAGATGTCGTCGATGTTCGCGCCGCACTCAGCCAGCACGCGCGACACCGCGGCGACGATGCCGCTGCGATCCTTGCCCAGAACGGAAATGACGCACTTCATAAGAGATTCCTCTCATCTCGACTGCCCGCCGCTTGGCGGAGCCACCATTATACCGAGCCGCCCGCACGCCGGCAGCCCACCTCGCGCGAACCCGACCAGCGGAAGGTTGCCGACGAGGCGCGGACGCATGCGCCTTCTGCCGCCGGCACCACGCACGCCAGGGCGGCGATGGGCCTACGTGGAGATGGGATTACGGCCGGAAGATGAGCGACAGCGCCTCTGAGCGCGTGGTCTGGCTCTTCGTGAAGACGCCGCGCACCGCGCTCGTGGTGGTCTTCGAGCCCGGCTTCTTCACGCCGCGCATGCTCATGCACAGATGCTCCGCCTCGAGCACCACGATGGCGCCCTGCGGGTGCAGCTGCTCGATGAGCGTGTCGGCGATCTGCGAGGTCAGGCGCTCCTGCACCTGCGGGCGCTTCGCGTAGACGTCCACCAGGCGCGCCAGCTTCGAGAGCCCGCAGATACGTCCGTCCTTCGCCGGGATGTAGGCAATGTGCGCCTTGCCGAAGAACGGCGCCAGGTGATGCTCGCACATGGAGTAGAACGGGATGTCGCGCACGAGCACCATTTCCTGATGATGCTCGTCGAAGGTAGTCTCGAAGTGCACCGCCGGATTCTGCTCGAGGCCCTGGAACACTTCCTGGTACATCTTCGCCACGCGCTCGGGCGTCTTCACGAGACCTTCGCGGTCGGGGTCCTCGCCAATGCCCTCGAGGATCATGCGAACGCCCTGCTCTATCTTCTCCAAATCCATGATGGACGGTTCCTTTCGTTGTCTTCCGAAACAGATTGCTCACTATGCGCCCGCCTGCCACCCGCGAGGGCGGGAGTGTGGGCCATGATGCCAGTGTTGCGCGTATCTTGCCCGCCCGCCACAGGCGAGGGCGGGAGGGGCGGGATGGCACCTGGAGCGCAAGCTGCGCCGTCAGTTTGCGCCGCGCCGCCAGCTTGCGTCGCACCGTCAGTTTGCGCCGCGCCGCCAGCTTGCACCACCCCGTCAGTCCAGGCTACACCGCGAGCTCAAGCGACACCGGGCAGTGGTCGGAGCCCATGACGTCGCTGTGGATGCGCGCAGCCTCCACCTGAGCGCGCAACGCCTCCGACACAAGGAAGTAGTCGATGCGCCATCCGGCGTTGTTCTTGCGCGCGTTGAAGCGGTAACTCCACCACGAGTACGCGCCCGCCTCGTCGGGATGCAGCGCGCGAAACGTGTCGACGAAGCCGGCGTCCACCAGGCGCGTGAACTTTTCGCGCTCTTCGTCGGAAAAGCCGGCGTTGCCGCGGTTCGGGCCCGGGTTCTTGAGGTCGATCTCGTGGTGAGCCACGTTGAAGTCGCCGCACATGACCACGGGCTTCGGGCCGGTCGGGGCCTCGGCGCCTGCCGGCACCGCACCGTCCTCGAGGCCCTTGCAGAAGCCGCGGAACGCGTCGTCCCACGTCATGCGGTGGTCGATGCGCGCCAGCTCGTTCTGGGCGTTCGGCGTGTAGACGTCCACGAACCAGAACTGCGGGAACTCGAGCGCGCAGATGCGCCCTTCGTCGTCGAGCTCCTCCACGCCCAGACCGTGCAGGACCTGCAGCGGCTCCTCCTTCGAGAAGACCGCCGTGCCGGAGTAGCCCTTGCGCTCGGCATAGCTCCAGTAGTCGTGATAGCCGGGCAGCTCGAGGTCGATCTGGCCCTCCTGCAGCTTCGTCTCCTGCAGGGCGAACACGTCGGCGTCGAACTCGGCGAAGATGCCCTCGAAGCCTTTCTTCACGACGGCGCGAAGGCCGTTCACGTTCCACGACACGAACTTCATGCGCGTTCTCTCCTTCCGCCGCAGGCCGCATGCGCTCTGGCAGCCCATCAGCACGACGAACGCCGCGCCCGTCCGTAGACGGCGCGCGGCGTGAATCCCACCCGTATGCCTCTCGACCCGGCATACAACCCAGCCCTGATGCCTGCACGGCCTCAAGCCGCGCAGCCTGCGAGCAGCAGACGCCCACCTGCCAACGCGTCGAGGGGCGTCGTGCGCGACTAGTTCTCGGAATCCGCGGAGTCCTCCGCGGCCTTCTCGCCCTCTTCCTGCTTCTTGCCGCCGAAGAGGCCCTTGCGGGCGGCCTTCTTCTCAGCCTTCTTGGCCGCCTTCTCCGCCGCGATGCGCTCCTGCTCGGCACGCTCGGCGGCAAGCTGCGCCTCGCGCTCCTTGCGCTCGCGCTTGGCGGCCTTCGTCTTGGAATGCTCCATCTCGTCAGCGTACTTCTGACGCACCTTGCGAATCTTCACGAAGTCCAGGTACAGCGCCGCGATGATGGAAGCGTACGCGATAACGAGCACCACGATGGGCAGCGGACCCTGTAGCCCCATGGAGTTCAGGACGAACGAAAGCGCCGTGAACGCGATGGCCACGATGAGCATCGCCCACCAGATGCGGCGCAGGCGCTTGTACTCTTCCGTGGGCGGGTTGAAGTAGTCGGCGCGGGTGGATCCCTGCGGCTCGACCTGCTTCTTGCCGGACTGGCCCTGGTCACCGCCGGCGAGCTTCTGGAAGAAGCCCTTCTTCTGCGGCTGCTTCTTCGACGGCTCGATGTACACGGACGCGGCGGCCTTCGTGGCAGGCTTCGCCGACGCGGCGCTCTTGCGCGTTTTGCCCTTGCGGACTTCGTCGCTGGTGTACCGTTCGTTCATCGGGTTGCGTGTGGTCATGGTGCTCCTTGGTTGCTGACAGGTCATACGGCAACGCGCGGCCGGGCGGGCTGAACGCCCGTCGCGACCGCGCGGCCTCATAGCGCTCGCTTACGCGAACTTCTTGCCGGTGATGGTCTCGTACGCCTGGACGTACTTCGCGCTCGTCTGGTCGATGACGTCCTGTGGCAGGCGCGGCGGGTTGCCCGTGCGGTCCCAGTTGGCGTTGAGCCAGTTGCGCACGAACTGCTTGTCGAAGCTCGGCTGCTCGCGACCCACCTCGTAGTCGTCGACGCCCCAGAAACGGGAGGAGTCGGGCGTGAGCACCTCGTCGGCCAGGATGATCGTGCCGTCGATGGTGCCGAACTCGAACTTCGTGTCGGCGATGATGATGCCGCGCTCGGCAGCGTGCTCGCTCGCCTTCGTGTAGACGGCCAGCGTGAGGTCGCGCAAGTCCTGCGCCGCCTCGTCGCCCAACAGCTCAGCGCAGCGCTCGAAGCTGATGTTCTCGTCGTGATCGCCGATCTCGGCCTTCGTGGACGGGGTGAAGAGCGGTTCGGGCAACTTGCTGCCGTTCTCCAGGCCGGCCGGCAGCTCGATGCCGCAGACGGCGCCCGTCCTCTGGTAGTCCTTCAGGCCGGAACCGGTGAGGTAGCCACGGACGATGCACTCGACCGGGAACATCTGCGCCTTCTTCACGAGCATGAAGCGGCCTTCGAGGTACTCCTCGTACGGCTTGAACTCCTCGGGCAGGTCGGCCACGTCGGCGGAGATGAGATGGTTCTCCACCACGTCAGAGAGCAGGTCGAACCAGAAGCACGACAGCTGCGTCAGCACGCGACCTTTGTTGGGGATCTCGTCCTCCAGGATGTAGTCGAACGCGGAAATGCGGTCCGTCGCGACCAGGAGTAGCTTGTCGCCCAGGTCGTACAGGTCGCGCACTTTGCCCTGCGCGTCAGGGCGGATGTCGATGCCAGCCATCATGTTCCTTTCGCTTCCTCCGCGCCCGCCGAGCATGGCAGGCGCTCCGCGCGCGGGCAGCGCATGCCCGCGTGAAAACAGTGCGAATGACAGCATACCGTTTTACGCGCGCGCGTGCCGCTCAATCAACGGGAAACCCACGGAGGAGGCAGGCCGCGCCGGGAAACCGCCCGGCACTTTACCGCACGCGATCGAGCTTGCCGCTGCGGCCTTTGTCGCCGCCTTTGCCGTTGCGGCCCTTGTCGTCCTTCTTCTGGTCTTCGCGGTAGAGCGGGATGTAGATGGTGAAGCAGGCGCCCTCGTCCTTCTTGCCCTCGACGCGCACCCAGCCGCCATGCTGGTCCACGATCTCTTTCACGAGCGCCAGGCCGATGCCCAGGCCGCCGCTCGCGCGGTTGCGCCCGGCGTCAGCGCGCCAGAAGCGCGAGAACACCATCTTCACTTCCTCGGGCGAAAGGCCAATGCCCGTGTCCTTCACCATGATGGACGCCATGAGGTCGCCGCGAGCCACGCGCACCGTGATCTTGCCGCCCTCGGGCGTGTAGCGCACGGCGTTCGAGATAAGGTTCGCCGTCGCCTGGCGCAGCATGTCGGCGTCGCCAAGCACCTGCACGCCCGGCTCGCTCTCGTACGCGAGCGTGAGCCCCGCGTCCGCCACGAACGCCTCGTGCGTAGAGACGATTCCCTGCACCAGCTCGCCCACGTCGAGCAGGTCTTTCTTCATGGGCTTGCTGCGGCTCTCCAGGCGTGAGAGGCGCAGCAGCGCTTCGACCAGGCGGCCAAGGCGCTGGACTTCGGAGTTCACGGTCTCCAGGCGCTCGGCGTTGGGCTCGAACACGCCGTCGACCATGGCCTCGACCGTGGACTGAATGGCCATGAGCGGCGTGCGCAGCTCATGCGCCACGTCGGTGGTGAGGCGGCGCTCCAGCTCGCGGTCCTTCTCGACGGACTCCGCCATGGCGTCGAACGTCTCGCCCAAGCGCGCCACCTCGTCGTTGCCCTTCAGGCCGGTGCGCGCGGACAGGTCGCCCTTCTTGATGGCCTTCGCCGTGGCGGTCATGCGGTTGATGGGCGCCACCAGGCCACGGGCGAACAGGAAGCCTATGCACGATGCGAGCACGATGGCCAGGACGGCCGCGAAGGCCATGGCCTGGTACGACTGCTCGCGGAACTGGATGTCGGTGGAGCGCAGCAGCAAGTCGGAGCCGAAGACCCACAGCTTCACCTCGCCCACGCGCGCGCCGTTCTCGGAGACGATGGAGGCGCTGACCATGTTGCCGTCGCCCGGTTCGGGCGCGAGCGAGATGGCGTCGGAGCCTTCGGTGCTCCAGGTGTTGTCGTAGCGGACGGACGGCATGCCCGACGCATCGAAGGAGATAATCTGGATGCCGATGCCCGAGTACAGGCTTTGGGCGGAGCGGGCGGAAGCGTAGACCGCGTCGTCATGCCAGTCGCCGCCATTGCTGGCCAGGCGGCTTTCCGCGGAGTCGGCGATGCGCTCGGCCATGGTGTCCATGTTGTCGCGCGTGTAGGACTGGAAGTGGTCCTCCCACACGAACGACAGCACGCCGATGGCGACGAGCGCGGTCATGGCCGCGATGAGCGCGAAGGAGACCGTCACGCGCGTGGTGTAGGTAAAGCGGCTCCAGATGGAACGGTGCGCCTCTTTCTCGGCCTCTTCGGCGGTGCGGCCGTACGAAGCGCGGTCGGTGTCTTCTGCGGCGCCCTCGGGGGCGCCTCCCTTGGCACGGCGAGCGAACAGCGCCACGTGCTCCCCTTTCCCCAGGTGAAACCATGGCCGTCCTCACGCGGGACGGCATCCTGCGCCGTGCGGCGCATGGCGCAGGGCCCTGACAAGAAGAAGCGCGGCCGCAGGCAAGCGGCCGCGCGATGGCTGGATGTGATTAGGCCTTCGTCGGGTCTTCGAAGCGGTAGCCCACGCCGTGGACGGTGTGCAGCCAGCGCGGGTTGCGCGGGTTGTCGCCAATCTTCGCGCGCAGGTTCTTCACGTGCGAGTCGATGGTGCGCTCGTAGCCTTCGAAGTCGTAGCCAAGCACCTTCTCCACGAGCTCCATGCGCGAGTACACGCGGCCCGGGTAACGGGACAGCGTGGTCAGCAGCTTGAACTCGCTGGCCGTGAGGTCCACCTCCTTGCCGGAGACGAGGACCTTGTGGCCGGAGACGTCGATGGTCAGCTCGCCGAACTCCAGCACTTCGCGCTGCGGCTCGGAATCGGCGTGGACGCGGCGCAGCAGGGCGCGCACGCGGGCCACGAGCTCGCGCGGGCTGAACGGCTTGACCAGGTAGTCGTCGGCGCCAAGCTCCAGGCCGATGATGCGGTCTTCGACTTCGCCCTTCGCGGTCAGCATGATGATCGGCACGTCGGAGTTGTCGCGGATGGCGCGGCAGACGCGCTCGCCCGGAACGCGGGGAAGCATCAAATCCAGGACCACCAGGTCGAAATGGTGCTTGGAGAACTCTTCGAGGGCCTCTTGGCCGTCGCCGACGGCGGTCACCCAGTAATTTTCACGCTCGAGGTAGGCCGCGACGGCATCGCGGATGGCCTTTTCGTCTTCAACCAGCAAGATGCGTCGAGTTTCATTGCTCATAGGTGCACTGCTCCTTTTCACCTCATGCCCGCTCGGTGCATCCCGTAAGGGCGCCGGGGCGCATAACGCCGCACGAAGCCAAAGCCCCGCGCGCGGGCTTGTCTGCGTTTATTGTAACAATTGCGCACAAGGGCGCTTCCGACCGGTTCCGAAATGACACAATCGACGCTGCAGCCTACAATCCCCGGTGTACCCAGCGATCGCGCGGGAGCAGGGCGGTCGTCGCGCACGACGCTCGCCTTGCCCGTCATCAGGCGCGACGGAGCGCACAGCGCCCACCGCCGCTCGCTCGGTCCCGTTCATTGAGAAAGGAGCGCCGTGCCCTCGCGCCGTCCTTCGCATACGCCTTCCGCTGGCAGGTCGTCCGCTCGCGCGCGCGCCGCGCAAGCGGGGGCGAACCGCGCCTCGCGCGCTGCGGCAACGCGCTCGGGAGCGCGCAGGCCGTCCGTCAAAGCCCAGCGCGTCGGCAGCCGCACCCCGGCAAGCCTCTCGTCGGGCCCTGGCCTGGGGGCGCTCGGCGCCGGCCCCGGCGGAGGCAGCGGCAAAACGCTGCTCACGCGCAGGAACTTCCTGTACGGAGCGGCCGCCGTGGGCGGCGTCGCGGTCCTGGCGGCAGGCGGCGCAGTGCTCGCGGGAGCGGCCGGCGCCGAAGGCGGCTCGGACGACGTTGCCGCGCTCACCGTGCCCGCCAGCTCCGTCACCGTGCTCTCGGCCGACAGCGAGGCGTTCACCCAAACGCCCGACACCACGCCGCTCGCCGTGCAGGCGGGCTCGTACGACCTGCCGTTCGGCACGCTCGTCTGGTCGAACAATGACGTGAACGCGGCCTGCCTCATGCCCACCGAGACCGCGAGCCCGCTTGCCACGGTGGGCGTCATGGCGCTGGCGAACGGCACGGTAGTCACCGTGCTGCCGCAGGCGCAGGACGCGGCCGCCGGGTTCGAGATCTACGACGCGCGCTGCAACGAGGCCGGCCTGGTATGGACGGAGGCGAACATCCTCCAAGGCGTCTGGCGCGTGTGGGCGGCGCCGCTCTCCGGCACGACGCTCGGCACGCCGGTGCAGCTTGACCAGGGTGATTCCGCATGGGAGACGCCCTCCATCGCCGCCGCGGGCACGAGCGCCTTCTGGCAGTGCGCCCCGAAAGCAAGCGGCGCCGCCGAAACGGCGAGCTCGTGCGTGAAGCGCGCCGCCTTCGGCGGCCAGAGCGTGGAGGTGGTGTGCGAAAGCACCGCGCGCATGGCCACGCCGCTGCTTGCCACGCAGGATATGGTGGTGTGCACGCCGCGTGCTGAGGAAGCTGCGTCGTACACGCGTTTGACCTGCATTGACGCCGAGAGCGGCAGCATTGTCGACACCCTCACGCTGCCCTCGGGCATGCGCCCCATGGAGGCGGGCTACGGCAGCACCGGCTTCACGTTCTGTTTCGAAGCGGGCTATGACTTCGGTGACGGCATCTCGGGCGTGGGCACGTACACGCCCACCTCCGCCGGATCGACCGGCTACGACGGCCTGCCGTGGTTCTGCTTCTCGCGCACGCCCATCACCGCGCCTGCCTGGTGCGGCCCGTTCTTCGTCGTGAAGTCCACGAGCTCCGTGGCGGTCATCGACCTAGAGGCGCGCACGTACACTTCCATCCTCGCCGACGACAACGCCGACGACTGGGGCGAGCAGCTGGCCAGCACCAGCGCGGGAAACGTCATCGTCACGTACCAGCACATCGACAACGGCAGCAGCGACAGCGAGGAGGAGAGCACCGCGTCGAAGGTCTGCCGTGTGCGCGTGTGGAACGCCAACACGACCGGCGCCACCGTGGCTGTGGAGAACACCGACGGCTCCGAGAGCTCGGATGGCTCGAACGATGCCGACAGCACGGACGAAGCGGACGGCTCCGCCGGCGCGGACGACGGCAGCGACGACCCCGACGCCAGCACGAACGACAGCGCGCACAGCAACGGCGACGGCAGCGGAGGCAACGCAGGCGCATCTTCGGACGAAAGCGCGTAACGCGGCACTCTCAGCTGCGAGCGCCCCGCTTCGGGCTGACGGGCGCCCCGCGCGTCCCGCGCGCCCCGAAACGGCGCGGACAACGAGAGCGCGACGGACGCCGCGTCCGACGCGGCGCAAGACGGCACGGGATGGCGCGCCTGAAACGACATGAGACGGCTCGGAACGGCGCGTCAGGGGCGACGTGGAACGGTGCAGGGCAGCGCGTCCACGCGCGCTCTTTACGCACCTTTGGACAAGCCGAAGACCTGGCGACCCAGCCGCACGGCGTCGGATGCCTGCACGTCCTCGAGCGCCGGGCAGTCGAAGAACGCACGGTCCTCGATGACCTCAAGCGACGTCGGCAGCTCCACGCGGCGCAGGGACGTGCAGCCTTCGAACGCGCCCTCTTCGAGCGAGCCCACGCCCTCGGGCACCACGGCTTCCGTCAAGGCGGTGCAGTCCGCGAAGCACCGGCGGCCGAGCCAGCCCACGTGCGCCGGCAGCTCGGCGCGCTGCAAGGACGCGCAGCCCTTGAACGCCTCGTCCTCCACCTCTTCCAGCTCCTGCGGGAGCGCCGCGATGTCGAGCGCCGCGCACTCGCAGAACGCGCGGTCGCCGATGGTGCGCACCGTGTCCGGCAGACGCAAGCGCTCGAGCGACGCGCAGCGCATGAACGCCGCCTCGCCGATCTCTTCCACGCCGTCGGCCAACTCCACCTCGCGCAGGCTCTTGCAGCGCAGGAACGCCTCGTCCTCGATGCGCTCCACCGCGCCGCGCACGCGCACGCGCTCAAGGCGCAGGCACCCGCGGAACGCGCCGCGGCCGATCTCCTCGACGCTTGCCGGCAGGTCCACCTCGACTAGGCTCATGCAGCCGACGAACGCCTCTTCCCCGATGCTCGTCACGCCGTCAGGGATGCGCACCGTGCGCATCGCGCGGTTGAACGCGAAGGCGCGCGGACTGATGCCGTCGGCCTCTTCCGGCACGTCCACGTGCTCGCGCTTCCCGGTGAAGCGCGTCACGCTCAGCTCGAACTGCTCGCTCACTTTGCCCATGGGGCGTCTTCCTTTCAGACGGGCAGCCACCGCGTGGGCGCTGCGTACGGCGCTGCGAAAAAGGCCGGCACCGCGGTGCCGGCCTTCGTGCGTGCTGTTTTAGAACTCCAGCTGCTCCAGGCGCTCGAACACCACGTCCTTGCGCGTCAGGAAGTCCCACGGGTCGAAAATCTCGTCGAGCGTCTCCTTCGAAAGCTTCGCCTCGGGGTCGGCCTCAAGGTTCTCGCGGTACGTGGGGCCGTCGACGGCGTTCTGGATGTCCTCCCAGACTTTCATGGCATTGCGCTGCACGATAACGTAGGCGTCTTCGCGCGAAATGCCCGTATTCACCAGGGCCAGCAGCACTTTCGAGCTGAAGATGAGGCCCTTGGTGCGCCACAGGTTGTGCTCCATCTTGGCCGGGTAGGTCTGCAGGCCGTCGAGCATCCACTGCATCTTCGCGAACATGTAATCGAGCGCCGTGAAGCTGTCCGCCAGCACCACGCGCTCGGCGCCGGAGTGGCTGATGTCGCGCTCGAACCACAAGGCCACATTGTCGAAGGCCACCTGCGCGTTGGACTTCACCACGCGCGCCAGGCCGCAGACGCGCTCGGCCGTGATGGGGTTGCGCTTGTGCGGCATGGCCGACGAGCCCTTCTGGCCCTTCGTGAACGGCTCTTCCGCCTCGATGACGTCGGACTGCTGCAGCAGGCGCACCTGCATGGCGATGGACTCAAGCGTGGACGCCGTCACGGCCAGGGCCGCCATGGTCTGCGCGTGGCGGTCGCGCGCGAGCACCTGGGTGGACAGCGGGTCGGGCGTGAGGCCGAGCTTTTCGCACACGTACTGCTCGACGTACGGATCGATGGAGCTGTACGTGCCCACTGCGCCGGAAATGGCGCCCGTGGCGGCCACGTTGCGCGCCTCCTCCAGGCGGGTCTGCGCACGCTTGAGCGCCCACGCCCAGCTGCCGAACTTCATGCCGAAGGTCATGGGCTCGGCGTGGATGCCGTGCGTGCGGCCCACGCACAGCGTGTTCTGGAATTCGAACGCGCGGCGCTTGCAGGTCTCGCCCAGCTGCTTGACGTCCTTCAGGATGATGTCGATCGCCTGCGTGACCTGGTAGGACAGGGCGGTGTCGCCCAGGTCGGACGACGTCATGCCGTAGTGCACCCAACGGCTGGGCGGCTCGGTGCCCTCCGGGATGTCCTTGTCGATGTACTCCGCCATGTTCGTGGTGAAGGCGATGACGTCATGGTTCGTCACCTTCTCGATCTCGTCGATGCGCTCGACCGTGAAGTCGGCGTGCGCGCGAATCCACGCGGCCTCTTCCTTCGTGATGCCGCACTGGCCCAGCTCCGCCTGCGCCTCGCAGGCCAGCACCTCGATTTCCTTCCAGATAGCGAACTTGTTCTCGAGCGACCAGATGGCGCCCATCTCCGGACGGGTGTAGCGATTGATCATGAAGCGGCCTTTCTTTAGGGGTTTGCGCGCGCCGAGACGGCTGCATTGGCTGGAGCAAGTATCGCACACGGCCGCGCCCAAGTCAGCGCTCTCCCCCGAATGCGCAGACCGCCGCCGGGCGAGGCAAAGCGACCGCCCGGTTTCCTCGGACAGAAAACGTGAAAAAGGGACAGTCCCTTTTTCACGTTACAGGTTGCGGAGGATGGCGCGGACTTCGTCGGTCAGATCGGAGTCGCAGGCGACGATGGCGGTGTCGCCGGCCTTGATGGTGGTGTCGGACCCCACCACTTCCACGTCGTCGTTCGTGCCAATGGCCACGAGGATGGCGCCGTCGGGCAGCTCGATGCCGCGGGCGTAGCGGACCTCCTCGCCCTCGTGCAGGCGCACGCGCGGGACCTTCACTTCGAGCAAGGCCACGTTGCCGGACGTGAGCGAAGACGCGACGCTGATGGAGCCGAGCATGGTCTCTTCCTCGATGAGCTTCGCGATAAGCGTGGTGGAGGACACGCACTCGATCCCCACTTCGCGAAAAATGCGCAGGTTCTTCGGGCTGTTCACGCGCGCGATGACGCGCGGCACGTTGAACACGCGCTGGGCAATCTCGCAAGAGACCAGGTTGTCGTCGTCCTGGCCGGTGGTGGCCACGAAAGCGTCGGCCTTGCGGATGCCGGCGTCCTCTTGGAAGCGGGAATCGCAGCCGTCGCCGCACACCACCAGGTAGCGCCCCTCCAGCACGGAAGACAGGCGGTCGGCCGTGGCAACGTCCTCTTCGATGACGGCCACGTAGTTGCCGCTGGAGAGCAGCGTGGTGGCCAGGTACTCTCCGATCTTGCCGCCGCCGGCGATCACGATGTACATGCGCGCCTCCTACAGCATGTAGCGCGAGAACGCACTGATGAGCTCGTGGCGAACGCAGGCAAGCACCGTGTCGCCATGGTACAGGATGGAATCGCCCGTCGGAATGGAACTTGCCGAACCGTCTGCGCGCTCGAACGCGCAGATGCGGATGTCGTGCGGGCGCTCGAGCTCGGAAACGCGGATGGTCTTCTTGCCGAGCGGCTCCAGGTTGATCGAGAAGCGCAGGATCTCGAACTCGCCGAACGTGTCGAGGTGGCTGCCGTGGCCGGCCATGATCTTCGAGAACACCTCTTCTGCCACGAGCGACGTGCCGCACACGTAGTCGATGCCAAGCTGCGCATAGGCGCGCTCGTGCCCCGGATTGTACAGGCGGGAGATAACGTGTGGAACGCCGAACAGACGGTGCGCCACTTCGGCCACCATGAGGTTCGTGTTGTCGAGCTGCGTGACAGCGGCCACGACCTCGCAGTCCTCAATGCCGGCTTTCACGAGCACGTCCTCGTCGAAGCCGACGCCTTCCAGCGTGGAGCCGTTGAAGTCAAGCCCCAGGTTAGCGAAGGCCTCGGGCCGGCGGTCGATCACGCACACGTTGCTGCCGCTTTCGGAGAGCATGCGCGCCAGCTCGGAGCCCACGCGCCCGCACCCCACGACAATCACATTGCTCATGGATGCTTCCTACAGGAACTTGTAATGAACGACGCGGACGCCCCATTCGCCCCACGTGGAGGCGCCGAAAGCCTTCCACACGCCGCCGGCGAGGTCGAGCGCGCGACCGTACTTGGCGAAACCGCCCGTGTCCGTGACGGTGGCCACGACCACGGTGTCGCCGTACACGATCTCCACCGCGCGGCCGAGCAGATGCTCCTGGCCCTCCGGCACGGCGACCGTCACGCTATCGCGCGTGAGCGTGACGCCCAGGGCAGTGGCGTCCCAGCCCTGGTTCGTCTCCAGGTCGTAGGCGGAGGCCATGCCGGTCTGCCAGCCTTCGCCCGAGGTGTCCGGCACGATGCGCGGCGCCGTGGGCAGCGGGTTCGTCTCGCCCACCTGGGCGGCGGCGGCCACGGTGCTGTCCGACGTGGTGTCGACCGCGGCGATCTCCACCACCGGGTCGGGATCCTCCACCGTGATGGTGCGTGCCGCGGACTGCTGCAGGGTAGCGGCGCTTGAGGCGCCCGCTGCAGCCTCGGTGCCCGTGTCCAGCTTCGAGCTGGGCAGCTCCTGCGACTCAGACGCCTTCGTGCTTTGCTCCGCCCCCAGACCGATGGTGTCAGTGGGAACCGGGTCGGAGCCTTGCGCCGTGTTCAGGGTGACGAAGCTCGCGACGCACAGCGCGACCAGGATGGCCAGCGCCATGAGCATTTTGCTCTGCATCGTTTTTTTCTTCGTCCTCGCCAAAGACAACACAAACCTCCGCCGCCGGAGCGGCACTCGTGATTTCCTCTGCAGTTGTGGTGTGATTAAAGAGCGAAAACTGCATGCGTGATTGCTGGTATGTCGTTTCTCTCGCGGAATTATACCGGTATGACCCTGCGAAGGCCAAATCTTACGGCTTGACCGCCCGTTGACCGATATATGCCGACCGTTCAAGCCCGTGGCATTAACAGCGCCAAGATCAAGTATGCGAACAGGCAAAACCACGGGGACACAAAGAACAGGAGCACGAAGACCACGCGCACGATCACGGCGCTCACGCCGCAGAAATGCGCAAGTCCTCCACACACGCCCAGCAGGCGCCGCTCGTCCTTGCGCCGTTGCAGCGGCGGGTTGAACCTGCCGGCAAGGATGCCGTCAAGCCGACCGGTCAAGCCCGCCCACAGCAGCACGCCGCCCACCACCATGAGCGCGATAGGCCACAGCACGTCGAGCACGCGCCCCGCCACGCGAACGAACGCGACCCACCATTCGGGCCCGTGCCCCATGGTGGCCAGGCGCGTCAGGCCGAACGCCACGAGGGCGGCGCCGACCACCAGGCCTACCTGAGACGAGCGGGGATACTGGGAAAACCGGCGCATACGACGTCACATCCAGGGATTGGGCACGACGAGCGTTTTGCCCGGCAGCTGGAACGTTGCCTGCAACAGGTCTCCCGGCAGGGAGAACCACGCCAGCCCAAGCACGCAGAACACGGCGAACGCCGCGACGCCGCACAGGGCGAATCCGGGAGAGTGGACGGAAACGGCCATGACGAAGAACCCCGCCATGACGAAGAACAACGGCCACAGGTTGTCCGCGATGGCGCGCAGGCTACCCCACGACACGAAGCCGAGCGAGAACACGAGCAGCCAGCCGCCCGCCACGAGCGCCGCAATGCCGCCCGCCACGGCCCATCCGCGCTCGTTTCTCTCTTGAGGCGGCACCACGAGCGCCACCACGCCCACGATAACGAGCATCGTCGGCCAGAACTGCCACCAGCGCACCTCGGCCACGAGCGAGCTGAAGAAGCCGGCGAACCCGGCGAACAAAAGCGTCATGCCGATAAAGAGCATGACGCGCACGGACGCGTC
>DVLD01000187.1 GCA_018715725.1 Candidatus Aveggerthella excrementigallinarum | reverse complement strand
GAAGTCCTGGGCGCCGCCGTCGCCTGCCGCAGAGCCCGGATCGAACAGGCGGGCGAAGTGCTCGCGGTCCTCGTAGGTGTACGAAGCGGCGGGGTTCGCCTTGATCTTGCGGCAGTACCACCATAGGTAGGCGATGACCACGACCGCGCCGACGGCGCATCCTGCAATGCGCCACTCCATGCCGGCGGTGAATGTCGTGCCCGCCGCGTTCGAGGCGATGACGACCGAGAACGGGTTGATGGTCGAGAACGAGGTCCCCATGGACGAGGCGAGGAAGATCGCGCCGACGCACACGATGGAGTCGAAGCCCATGGCGAGGAATATCGGCACGAGGATGGGGTAGAAGGCGACCGCTTCCTCCTCAAGGCCGCACGAGGTGCCGCCAAGGACCATGAGCAGCGCGACGATGAACACGAGCAGGAACTCGTGCCCCTTCGTTTTCTTGGTGAGCCTGAGGAGTCCCGACTCGAATGCGCCCGAAAGGTTCACGACGCCGATCAGGCCGCCGAGGATCAAGATGAACACCATCACGTCGGCGCCGCCCACGACGCCCTCGGCCATGGCGACGGTGATGTCCGTCGCCTGCGCCGGATTCTGCGGCTGGGCTTCGTAGGTGCCCGGGATGGAGATCGCTTTCGTGATGGAGCCGTTCGTGAACTGCTCGACCGAGACCGACAGGTTCGCGAGCTCCGGGTCTTGGTCCATCGCTTCCTGCGTGGCGGGAATGGTCCGAACGTCGCCGTTCGCCTCGACGATCTGCAGCTCGCTCGTGTCGGCAAGGTAGCTGACCTTCGAGTACGCGCCTGCCGGCACGAGCCAGGTCGCTGCCACGGCGATGATGGTGATGATGAACAAGATGGTGTAGGCGGTGGGAAAGTGCGGTTTGAAACGCTTTCGTTTTGACGTTGCGCATGCGTGCGGCGTCATCGTCTCTGCTGCTTCCGCGGTGGTCATACTGCCCCCTTTTCTCGTGGTCGGACGGTTAGCTGCCGCCCTGCACGGTACAGCGCGCAGGGCGGGGCGACGACGTCTAACGTGGTGGGAGCAGGGGAGTAAACCGGTCGAACCCACGGGTGTAGCGCGGTAGTAGGCTTTCGCGAACAGGAGATATGTTCGAAGATTGCACGATGGCGCGTCGAAATCACCAGGTTTGGGTGTAGAGGCGTTCAAGGCGGTTGTGTAGAATGCGCGTCAGCTCAGGGTATTGCGCAAGGGAAGGAGCTCGCGCGTGCAGACGGTCCTGTTCTACTACACGCTCTCCATCTTGCTGCTCTCCATCATGGCGGCAGCCCTCTGCTTGGCTGCGTTCATCGTCTCGAGGAATCGAGGCATGCTCTTCGCCTTCACGGCCTTCCTTTCGTACTTCTTCGACATCGCGCTGGTGTTCCATGACGATTTCTTCCTTGCCGCAAGCTCCGTTCCCCTCGAGACGGCGTATTTCGTGGGCTCTCCGATCGTCTCTATCGTGTTCGGGCTCGGGACGTTCGGGTCGCTCTGGTTGCTTGCGTGCGACCGGTTGCACGAGCGCTCGCGCGTTGTCGTCGCGGCGCCTCTTGTCGTGTTCGTCGCGGGAAGCCTGATCGCGCTTGTCGCCGTTCCGGCCGGCAGATGGCACGTGCTCTCGTTCTACGCCATGCGAAGCGTCCTTCTGTTCACCACGATCGCGTACGCCGCCGTGGGGTCGGCGCGTCGATGGAAGGAGGGGGTCGACGGCGGGCGATTTCACGCGCGCGATCTTGCGCTCTTGGCGGTGCTTGGCGGTGCGGTCGTGGCGGAGAACGTCGTGTTCCTTGTCGTCGTCGACGTGGACGCGCTCTCAGGGTCGCCTTGGCACTTTCTGCCCCAGCGAAATTTCGCCGAGAACGCGCTGGTGATGGCATGGTGCGTCCTTGCGGCGATTTCGGCGGTTCGGACGCTTGCCTTGCGCTTCAAGCAGCCGCCAGTGGGCACCGAAGCTCGCGCGGCCTTGCGCATAGCCGACTGCATGGACGCGTACTGCGCGCTGCACGGGCTGTCGGCGCGCGAAGGGGAGGTGCTGCGCCTCCTGCTCGATGGCAAGGACAATCAGAATATCGCCTCCGAGCTCAGCGTGGCGCCCAGCACGGTGAAGGTCCACGTGCACAATATCCTGAAAAAGACGGGCCTGCAAAACCGGCGCGAGGTCGTGCAGGATTTCTGGAGGCGCGCCTGACCGCATGCGCGGTACCATGCTCTCGAAGGCTGTGGGCGGCCGCGCGGCAAGGCGGCCATACCACGGCGGCTGCGTAGTGACGGAAAGGACGGCCGCATGGGGACCATCAACATCCTCTTCGTCTGCCACGGCAACATCTGCCGGTCGCCGATGGCGGAGTTCGTTATGAAAGACCTGGTCAAACGCGCTGGTTTGGCCGAACGGCTCCATGTCGAGTCGGCGGCGACGAGCGACGAGGAGATTGGCAACCCGCCGCACCGCGGCACGCGCCAGCGTTTGAAGCGCGCGGGCATCAACTGCGAGGGCAAGAGGGCGCGCCGCATCGTCAAGGAAGATTACGAGCGGTTCGACTACCTGGTGGGCATGGACCGGTGGAACGAGCAGAACATGCGCCGCTTCTTCGACGGCGACCCGGATGGGAAGGTATCCCGGCTGCTCGAGTTCGCCGGACGACCGGGCGCCGACGTGGATGACCCGTGGTACACCGGCGATTTCGACGCGACGTACGACGACGTGCTGTCTGGCTGCAAAGGGCTGCTGCGCCATCTGGGGTTCGCGTAAGCGAGCGGCGATTCACTGCACAGTTCGGTGCACCGGCGTCAAGCGCCTCGAGAGGCGGATTGGCTGCAGGAGGCCTCTGCGGAGAGCAGGGGCCTTTTATGCGTGCTATACTCATTTGAATTCTCGGAAGTAAACCTTTTACCAACCCCAGACTTTGCAGCGCCTTCGCCGATCTTGCGCGCTTTATCAGCTCTGTACCGGCGTCCAATCCTGCGCTCTTCGCCAACCTTCCTTCCTCTTCACTGCGCCCTTTTTGACTTCGGTGGGGGAGGGACACCCCCGACCGGACGCGCGCGGGGCGCGCGGGCCGGGGGCGAGGGCTGGCGATCGGGATGCGTTGTTTACGTCTCTTACTCCGTGTAAGCTGCTTGCGTGTTTGTCTCGCGTACACTGCTTGCGTTATTACCCCATGTACACTGCTTATCCTTAGCTGGCCTACACGTACAGCAACTCGTCTTCCGAATAGCCGATCACATCGAGCTGCACGCTTCTGAGCACGTCCTTCGGAATGCGATCGACCCCGATGAAGAACTCCTGGCCCAGCCGTGGGTTGAAAATCCCGATTCGCTCCACACCATGATAGGTTGTGAGCGGATCGCAGGAGTGAAGGCCCATCAGCCAGTACACGAGCACCTGGAGGGTGTGCTCCTTTGTCGGTGGGTTTTTCGACACCTTGATGTCCCAGATGTCATCTTGGGTCATGAAATCGCCGTCTCCCACGGTGATTGTGCTCGTATATCCGCCCGGGAATGACAGCGTGGTGCTGACGACGACCCGCGCCGCCGCTACGGCAACGCCGCGGTCCGGCGCGGCGTCGAGCTCTGCGACGGGTCCCTCGCGGGCCTGGACGTCAAGGCCGACAACACGGTCCACCCCGTGGGCTTCTTCCACGGGCAGTAGCGGCAGGAAAGGGATGGTCCGCATGCAAGCGTACGGGCACGAAAGCACGAGAACCGAAGAGCGGCGCACCAGGCGCTACGTCCAGGTCCTTGCGACCTTCGACGTCGACGGCCGCGTCATGCCGCGCGTCGTCACCTGGCCCGACGGCCGCGCCTTCATGGTCGACGAGGTCGTCGACGTGCGCCAGCAGGCGGCCTCGAAGGCGGGCGGCACCGGCACCTGCTACGCCGTGCGCTTCGGCTTGACCATCACAAAGCTTTTCAAAGAGGGAACGCGCTGGTTCGTCGAGGCGAAGCAGGAGGCCTCTCCCGCCTGAAGGAGCGAAAGCGCCCCTTCTGCGTCCATCCCCTGCCTCTCCGAGGAGGAGCTGCGGGAGGCCCTGGCCGACCAGGAGCACGGCATCGACCGCATCGCCCTGCCGACGCCTGATGAGGTGCGGCTTCTGGCCATTGCCTTGTCGCGCAGCGACAGCCAGGCAAAGCTACGGTCATTCACCGACTGATGCATCGCCTGTGGTGCTTTTTATTACATCGACCGGGCTGTTTTTTGCACCGACCCGGCATGCCGACCGCCATTCGATAGATTGAAAGGGCTCACGATGCGCTTTCTGCGCTTATGAAGCATGTTTGGTTGCTCCTTCGACGATAGGGGAAGTGATGGGGAAGTCGGGCATGGCAGAGAAAACGCTGCGATCTGTTTTGGCTTGTCTGATGGCGATTGTCCTGATCGCTGGATTGCTACCGGTAATGCCTCGGGAAGCGGCTGCGGAAGAGGAAGCTAGCATAGCAGCTAACAACTCAGAGGGCTGGCAGCAATTTGACGAGTGCGAATGGAGAATCGACGATTCTGGATGCCTAACGATTAGGCCGGCAAACGGAGTGACTGGAAAAATAGGGATTGCCGACATCGATGATCGTCCAAATGCATCAAGGTTATGGCCTTGGGATGATGCTAGATGGTCAGTCCGCTCGTTAGTTATCAAGGAAGGAGTCAAAGGCGAAAGGAGCCTCGAATCCATGTTCAACTATTGCGTTGGGCTTGAAGCTGTCGATTTATCCGGCCTTGACACTTCAAACGTAACGGACATGCACAGTATGTTTAACCGTTGCAGGAGCCTCACGTCTATTGACGTCTCGGGCTTCGACACGTCGAGCGTCACGGACATGGGATTTATGTTCTACGACTGCACGAGCCTCACGTCTATTGACGTCTCGAGCTTCGACACGTCGAGCGTCACGGACATGGGAGGGATGTTCCGCGATTGCTCGAGCCTCACCGCCCTCGACCTCTCCAACTTCGACACGTCGGACGTCACTAGCATGATTTGGATGTTCTACAACTGCTCGAGCCTCACCGCCCTCGACCTCTCCAGCTTCGACACGTCGAACGTCACGGACATGTTGTTGATGTTTTCTGATTGTTCAAACCTCACGTCCCTTGACCTCTCCAACTTCGACACGTCGAGCGTCACTCGCATGCATGATATGTTTGGTGGCTGCTCGAGCCTCACCGCCCTTGACATCTCGAGCTTCGACACGTCGAGCGTCACGGACATGGGATTTATGTTCTACCACTGCTCTAGCCTCACGTCCCTCGACCTCTCCAACTTCGACACGTCGGACGTCACTAGCATGATTTGGATGTTCATCAACTGCTCTAGCCTCACGTCCCTCGACCTCTCCAACTTCGACACGTCGAGCGTCACGGACATGGGAGGGATGTTTTGGAACTGCTCGAGCCTCGCCTCCCTCGACCTCTCCAGCTTCGACACGTCGAACGTCACGGACATGAGGCATATGTTCGATGGCTGCTCGAGCCTCGCCTCCCTCGACCTCTCCAGCTTCGACACGTCGAGCGTCACGGACATGGGAGGGATGTTTTGGATATTCAATGGCTGCTCGAGCCTCACCGAAATCTCGTTTGGCGTGTGGTCCGCTAAGCTCGCGGCAGAATTGGAGCAACCAGATTCCTCTATTTCCGGAGCAGACGGATACTGGTATAACAGTGCAGGCAAGGCTTTCAAGCCAGTCGACATTCCCACTGACGTCGCGGATACTTATTATGCTTCCAAGTTGTTGGTGCAGAATCCTGGCAATTTCGAAGCAACAATCGGATTCAAGGCAACAATCGGGGGCAAGGACGCTTATACGACGGTCGAGTGGGACGATAGGTGGTTCGACATCGGCTCGACGAAATACGCTTCGTTTTCAGGGAGCTCGATGTCGTTCAACAACGAGTTGCACGAGCTTGCGACGACGGCAGCGGTGCTGAGTGGGGCGGCATACGATGAAGGTTTGATGAAAGAGGCGCTAAACAAACTTGGCTTCGACGAACTCGACCCCAACTATCCTTCCGAAAGCGATTACGACGACGAAGGAAAGGGTGGTATCGACCAGGTTGCTTATACGTTCGGAATAAGGGAGACCGCACAGGGGTATCCCATCATCGCGGTTGTCGTTCGCGGCACGCCAAGCAATGTCGAATGGTTGAGCAACCTCAACATCGCTAACACCGCGCAAGGCGACATCGGAATGCATGAAGGCTTCAATCGGGCAGCATCTCGCGTGATGACGGAGCTGAGCCGGTACCTTGACGAGCAAGGCGTTGACGACCTGTCTAACGCGCGCGTCTTGATCACGGGGCATAGCAGGGGCGCGGCGGTGGCCAACGTGTTGGGCATGAAGCTCACAACCGGCAGCACCGAACTGGCGCAGCAGCTGTCCGAGGGCAGGGTCTACGACTTCACTTTCGCGAGTCCCACGACAGCGCGGAATCCCGACAGAGGGTGCGACAACATCTACAACATCGTCAACCCCGAGGATGCCGTCACGGGCGTTCCGCTGTCGTTGTGGGGCTATGGACGCCACGGCAAGACCCTCGTGCTGCCTTCGCGATCGAACGCGGCTAACTATTCCGCTGCTTACAAGACGATGAACACCACATTCAGAGCTTATGCTGGCGCCGATTACCTGCCGTATGGAAAAGCGGCGCAATCCGCCGAGATAGCTGCGGACGCCGTGTACGGACTCGCGAGCGACGTGGACGAGTACTACAACCGCCACCATATTTCGACGAACCTCGGGGCGGATATCGTTTACGGCGGAGGGTACACTACTCATCAGTTCCTCCAGTTCGTCGGAAACGCGTTCTGGGGCGGAAACGTTGCCGACAAGATCACAGGAGGCATACTCGGCCTCTCGGCGCTGACAACGACGCCAGCATTCGCCTGGACGCTTGCCAAAATGGCATATGCGGGCGTGGTTTCAGAATCGGGAATCGTGTTTCCTTGCGTCAAGCACGGCCATACGCAAGAGACCTATGTCTCGTGGATGCAATCAGGCAAGCCCGTGAATATATTCCGGGGCGCTTACCGAGGCGTCAAGGTGGCTTGCCCGGTGGACGTGACCGTGTACGACGGAAACGACGAAGTCGTGGCTTCAATCGTCAACGACGTGGTGGACGAAAGCATCGTCGACGGGCTTCCGGCAGCGGTGGTCGACGAAGTGAAGATGATCGACCTCCCGGCCGATGGTGACTACCGCATCGAGATCACGGCGCGCGAGGGCGGAGAGATGGACTTCACCGTTGAAGAGCTTGATGGCACAGGAGCTGCGCCGCCGAGCGTGAAATCGTACCAGGGAATAACGCTCGAAAAGGGCGAGACGTACGAAAGCGAGATCGAACAAGGGCAGCAAGTCGAGACCATCGAGTTGACCGAAGGAGAAGACGGGGCCGCGGTAGAGGCTGCGAACACGGTGCAAGGTGCGGGCCGGTATTTCAACATCGCTGTCGAAGCGGAGGGCAACGGAGATGCGTGGGGCGGCGGAGAGAAGCTGGCCGGCTCCCAGGCGACCGTGCATGCGGCAGCCGCTGACGGATCTGTATTCGACGGGTGGTATGTTGACGGCAAGAAGATTTCTTCGGAGACGGACTACACGGTTCGCGTAAGCGGCGCTTTGGAGCTTGTGGCGCGGTTTGCAGAGCAGCCGGGATCGGGAGAAGGCGAGGAAGAGGACGGTCCGTCCGAACCAACCGAGCCGTCCAACCCTTCCAACCCCAGTACGCCGACAACGCCGGCAGACCATGAGGTCTCTCTGGGCTTCGACGCGGCCCTGGGCGACGTCTCCGTCTCCCCCGAGTCGGCCAAGGCCGGCGAGACCGTGACCGTGACCGCCGTGCCCCTGCCCGGCTACGAGGTGGGCTCCGTCACGGTGACGGACGCCTCCGGCGAGGCCGTCGGCGTGGCGGAGGCGGACGGCGGGAAGAGGACTTTCTCTATGCCCGACGGGGACGTGGACGTCGCGGTCGAGTTCGCGCCGACGGCGTGGGAGAACCCCTTCTCCGACGTATCCGAGGACGACTGGTTCTACGACCAGGTGCGCCGGGCCAACCTGCTCGGCCTCATGAAGGGCTACGACGGCACCGTGCTGTTCGGCCCGGACGACGGCCTCATGCGCGAGCAGGCGGCCACGGTCATGTGGAACCTCATGGGGGCAGGCGACGTCTCTCGCCCGGCGGCCCCGCAGGCCGACGTCGACCAGTCGCAGTGGTACGCGCCGTACGTGAACTGGGCCGTGGACTCGAAGGTCATGGACGGCTACGACACAGGCTCCTTCGGCGTAGGCGACCTGCTCACGCGCGAGCAGTTCGCCGCCGTGGTCGCCAAGGCGGTCGGGGCCGACGTGGACTCCGCCGACCAGGCGGCCCTCGGCGCCTTCCCTGACGCCGACGGCGTCTCCGGCTGGGCGCGCGCCACGATGGCCTGGGCCGTGGAGGCCGGCGTGCTCAACGGCGTCGAGACGGAAGACGGCTCCCGCGAACTTCAGGCGGGGCGCACGCTCACCCGCGCGGAGATGGCGACCATGATGATGAACGCCATTGACAAAGGAGTTCTGAAGCTGAGCGAGTGATCGCCCGACAATCGGAAACGCAAAGAGAAGGGCGGCGTCGAAAGGCGCTGCCCTTCTCGTTCTCAAGCTGGATAGTTATGCCCCGCTGCTCCTCGTGCAATCTCCTTGCCGTTGGAAACCGAAGACCGTCCGGCATCCTGTCGGGCCGCTCTGCGCCTTCGGTGGGAATGCGCGGAGGAATCGAAACGGGCTGAACACGAGCGCGGCGCCGTTTGCGACGGCAATCCCCTTAGAAGCAGTTCCCGCAGGTCGTATAGCCTTGCGCAAGGAGCTCGTCGAGCGATGCTGCGACGTCCTGGGGGATCCTTGACCGCTCGGCCTTTCGGTCCGGTTGTACGCAGCAGGCTTTCGTTCACTCGGTGGTAACGTTGGGTGGAAGTATCTCGACGAATGGTGTGTTGAACGTAATCGAGAACGCTGTGCCGCGGAACGAGTCTGTTTCACGCATGCCGAGTCGCAAACCATCCCAAGGAATCCTGCTGGCGGAGGGAGACGGCGTCCATTCCGTTCGTGCCGAGATGCCAAAAGTAGAAAGCACAACTCAGATAGGCCGCAGGAGCTTCTGGAAATGCTTGTCTGGTCGCTGACGTTGCGCTTTCCGGGGAGTGCTCCCTGCCCCTTCTCAATATCGGGCAACTATCGTCATCCCATTTCTTACGCCGACTGAACTGATTTGTTCATGGTAGGCCTATCTTTCGTCGGGTTCATTTAAGGTCAAGTAATCACGCGACTCTTCAAGGACGGAGGATGGCATGAAAATGAAGAGACTGGCAGCTTGTCTAATGGCGTTCGTACTGGCCGTCGGATTGGCTCCAACAGCTGCTATCGCATCCAGCAGCAGTAACGAGAATGCGGTCGTTGGGGAAGCGAGATCTGTAGGCAACGATTCTCGATCAGATGCGACATCGATTGACGTAAACCGCTCTTATTCAAGCTACATAATCAACACTGCCGATGATGATTATTTCCGGTTCCAGCTGACCGAGTCTGGCAAGGTCAGCTTGACCTTCGGAACAGATTTCGTAGACTCTCGCAGGGGCTGGAGATTTGAGCTCATTGATGCCGAGGGCACGTCTTTTGCTTACTGGTTTCTCTACGAAGAATCGATAGGGGATCAGACCACCCAAGAATTCGGATTGCCGGCTGGAACATACTACGTTGTTGTGAAATCGCGTGATAGCCATGACGCTGCTCATTCAGATGCTCAATATCATTTCCAAGTTAATTACGAACAGCGCCAAGATTGGGAAACGGAATGGAACCAGGATAGGGGAACGGCGGATGAGATCCAGATAGGTTCACTATATTACGCAAGCCTTCCTCGATCTTCGGATGACGACTATTATTCCTTTGTGCTATCAAGCCCTGCTTCAGTAACTATCGACTTTGGTTCCAATTTCGTCGATACTTCTGCCGGCTGGAAGGTCACTCTTCGCAAGGAGGACAATACAATCCTGGACACTTGGCGTATTCGTCAAGATAACATTGGAGATTTC
>DVLD01000186.1 GCA_018715725.1 Candidatus Aveggerthella excrementigallinarum | reverse complement strand
GCGCGAGCGCGACCACGGAGGCGGGGATCACCCGGTCCCATCCCGAACCCGGCAGTTAAGCCCGCCATCGCCGAGAGTACTGCGGGGCCAGCCCGCGGGAGGCCAGGACGTCGCGCTCGCGCAGGGCGTTTGTCGTATAATGACTCTGCACTTTGACATTGGTGGAGCTGCCTGTACGGCACGTTCCCCCGCTTTTCTGGGGGCGACTGGTTTCGACATGGTAGGTCAGAAATGAGGAGCAGGTCGTGGTCTCCTCGCCACGTTAAACAGGGGTACCGTCAATTTAATTGGCAAGAACAACACTCAGAGCGCTCCGGCGCTCGCCATGGCTGCTTAATTTACGCCAGGCTGTCGTCTTCGAATCTTCCCCGCTTCGAAGTTCGGCATTAACTGAGGGGAATGCTCCGCGGCACGTAGTCAGTATGGCCAAGGAAAAGATTGAACTGACTAGGCTCCGCTTCGTCCGTCAACGGGCAGGGCGGTGCCGAATTCTTATCGTTGACTAAGCTTGTAGAGCCTGATGGACGATCTAGTATGGACCGGAGTTCGATTCTCCGCGCCTCCACCATGCACTGGTACGGCGAGCATCCCTCGGGTGCTCGCCGTTTTTTCGTTTGTTCAACTCTCATTTCCTGTGAGTCTCGAGGATTTAATTCAGGGGAATCAGGAGTATGATGGTGAAGCTGGGCGTCGGCGTGCGCTTTGTGAGCTCGGAGCGAATTTTTCTCGCACGAAAGTTTCCTTTTGCGCACGCAATCGGTCATTTCGCTAGACTGGGCGCACGGCCTGATCGTTCGAACGAAGCATGAGGAAGATGAGCAACAAACAGTCTGACACTCCCATGGGCAAGCATGCCCGCCCTGCCAATTCCCCGAGCTCGGAGCCTGCGGGACAATCACGCCCGATGGGCGTCTCGCCCACGCCTCGCGGCGGGTACAAGCCGGGTGGCGCGGTGTACGGCCAAGCGGGCATGGAGGCGGTGAGGAACTCATCTCCGTTCGCGTCGAAGAAGGTCATTATTGGCGTGGTCGCCGCCGTCGCGGCGCTTGTCCTGATCTATATCGGCGTCGGCGTGTTCTTCTCGGGGCATTTCTATCCGGGTACCGCGCTTGCCGGTCACGACCTTTCGCTCAAGAGCGCGTCCGAGGTCGAGGCCATCATCGACGGCGAGGTCTCGGAGTACTCGCTTTCCGTGACGGGCGATGGCGTTGACTTTGAAATCACTTCCGCCGAGGCCGGAGCCTCGCTCGACAGCAAGGCGCTCGTCGCCGATCTGCTTGCGGACAATAATCCCGCCTTGTGGCCTGCGGGGCTTGTGGGCGGCCATGACCTCACGAAGAACCTTGCATTTTCGAGCGCGGGCAACGGCCTGGCGGACATCGTGCGCGCGCATCTCGATGAGTTCAACGAGACCGCCACGTCTTCAGTCAACGCGACGATCGCCTACGACGAGGAATCGCAGCAGTTCGAGATCGTGCCGGAAGTCTACGGTACCGCGGTCGACACCGACGCCGTCATCGAGCTCGCCTCGAATGCGTTCGCGTCCATGGAAAAGTCCGTGGTGCTGGGGGAAGACGAGCTGATGAAGCCGGACGTCCTGCAGGACGACGAACTGGTTATCGCGGCGCGCGATACGGCGAACAAAATGATCGCCGCGAATATCACGTTCACCGTGGCGGGCACTGCCGCCGCCACGCTCGATGCCGCGGCCATCGCCCCGTGGGTGTATCTGGGCGAAGATTACTCCGTCGCGCTGGACGACAACGGCATTATCGCTTGGGCCGATACGACGGCCGGCTCTGTGAACACGTACGGCACCACGCGCACGTTCACCACGCCGAGTGGCGTGACCTCTACGGTGTCGGGCGGCGTCTACGGCTGGATTGTCGATAAGGAAACGCTTGTCAACAACGTCAAAGAGTACGTGCAGAACAGCACGGTGGGCACCTACGAGCTTCCTATGACGCAGACGGCAGGCGCGTTCAACGGCGTTGGTCAGGCTGACTGGGGAGCGCGTTGGATTGACGTCAACCTCTCGACGCAGCATGCCACGTTCTACGACGGCGATAGCGTCATCTGGGAGTCCGACTTCGTTTCCGGCAAGCCCGACCCCGAGCACGCCACGCCTACCGGCGTGTACGTGCTCAACGGCAAGCAGAGCCCGTCTACCTTGATTGGCACGGTGGAGGCGTCCACAGGCGAGCCCGAGTACGAGACCGAAGTCCAGTACTGGATGCCGTTCGTGGGCAATGCGGTCGGCTTCCACGACGCGTCCTGGCAGTCCGCGTTCGGCGGGTCGCGCTATGCCGAGGGCTACGGCTCGCATGGCTGCATCAACCTGCCGACGGACGCTGCCGCTTCGTTGTACGGCATTATCGCGCAGGGCGATGTGGTGGTTTCCCACCAGTAAGTCGGAGCGCGTTCGAAAGGAGAGAAGGGCCCGGGCGGGCCCTTCTTTTTTGCAGAGTGGCAGCAACGCGATGTCGCGGAGCTCGTTCGGGCGACAACGCAGTGCTGCGGGGCTTACTCGAACGACAACGCAGCGCTGCGGGGTTCACGCGGGCGGCGGCGCAGCGCTGCGGAATTCGCCCAGGCGACACAGCGCGGCATTGCAGGATTCGCTCAGGCGATAATGCAGTGTCGCGGGTTTGTCCGGCTGAGCGGGGCGGCGCGCACGCGCAGCGCGCTAGCGGCGCGTGAGGTCCGCCATCTGTACGGGAATCGCCTGCGCAAGCCCCTCGACGCTCGTTTCGATCTGGCAGCCAATGCGGCCGCCCGAGAACGCTATGCGGTCGAACAGCTGGGCCGTCTCGTCGATGGTCGTCCTGAAAAGCTTCTTCATTCCCAGGGGAGAGCAGCCGCCGTGCACGTAACCGGTGAGGCCGAGCAGCTCCTTCGACTTGACCATGCTCACGGACTTCTCGCCCACGGCCTCGGCGGCCTTCTTCAGGTCGAGCTCTTCGGCGACGGGCACCATGAAGACGTAGTGCTCGCCGGTTTTGCCCACGGTGACGAGCGTCTTGAACACGCGGTCGCGGTCGAGCCCCAGCAAGTCGGCGACTTCGACGCCCGAGAGGGCTTCCGGGCATTCGAAGGTGCGCGACTCGTAGGGCACCTTCGCTCGCTCGAGCTCGCGCATGGCATTCGTTTTCAGGTCGGTCTTTTTCGACATAGCAGCTCCGTTCCGCGCAGTCGCGCTGCGCCTCAGGTGCCGATTGTATGACGGGGGCGGGCGTGACGCTATACTGTCCCCATGGAACGATCGAACGAACAAACGCACGCGCGTCATGAAGCCGCCGCCCTGCCGAAGCCCGCGGGGACGGACGCTCCGGCGATCGCAGGATCGGACGTGGCCGCGGGGGCGTTGCCGGAGGGCGGCGTCTCGGTGGCTCCGGGCGTGCACGTGGCGGGCGGGCGGCGGCTTGTTTCCCTCGAGCGCGACGGCGAGTTCAGCGATGCGCCCATCGGCGTGTTCGACTCCGGCTTCGGCGGGCTGACCGTCGTGCGCGAAATCGTCAAGGCGCTGCCGGAGGAAAGCGTCATCTACCTCGGGGACTCCGCGCGCTGTCCGTACGGGCCCCGGCCGCTCGAGCAGGTGGACGGGTTCGTGCAGCAAATCGGCCGTTGGCTGGTGGGCAAGCACGTGAAGCTCATCCTCATCGCGTGCAACACCGCCACCGCTGCCGGGCTCAAGCACGCGCAGCAAGCGTTCGACGTGCCGGTCATCGGCGTCGTGGAGCCGGGAGCGCGCGCCGCGGCGCACACCACGGTCAACCGGCGCGTGGGCGTCATCGCCACGAAGGCCACCATCGAGTCGGAGGCGTACGCGAAGGCCATTCGCGCCATCGACGCGGGCATCACGGTGTTCTCGACCGCCACGCCCCGTTTCGTCGAGATCGCGGAGCGAGGCATCCGCATGGCGGAAGGGCCCATCGAGAGCTACACCTCGCTCGCTTCGAAGGTCTACATCCGCCCGGCATTCCAGGAGATCGCGCAGGACTACCTTGACCCGCTGCGCCGGTGCGACATCGACACGCTGGTGCTCGGGTGCACGCACTATCCACTGTTGAAAGCGCTCATCGGCGGCGTCATCGGACGCAACGTGACGCTCATCTCCTCAGCGAAGGAGGCCGCGAAGGACGTAAGCGAGATTCTCCGCCGCAAGGGAGCGCTCGCGCAGCCGGGGCATGCGCCGCGCTACGAGTTCTTCACGACCGGCACTGACGTGGAAGAGTTCCGACGGTTCGGCTCGCGCGTGCTGCGATTCTCGCTCGAGAACGTGAGCCACGTGGACCTGCCCCGGTAGGGAAGGCGAACGGCGAGGAGCCTCGGCGCAGCAGGCGTCATACGCGAAGAGAGGAGGCCGCCCGTGAAGACGGTGGTCATTGCAAGCAACAACGCCCATAAGATCGACGAAATCCGCGCGGCGCTTGATTTCGAGGGCTGGGAGTTCAAGTCCTTGCGCGAAGCGCAGGTCGACTCCGACCCGGAAGAGGATGCCGCCACGTTCGAAGGGAACGCCCGGATCAAGGCGCGCGCGGCGCACGAGCTGTGCGGCCTTGCCGTGCTGGCTGACGATTCGGGGCTTGAGGTTGACGCCCTGGATGGCGCCCCCGGCGTGCTCTCCGCGCGTTATGCGGGCGTGCATGGTGACGATGCGGCGAACAATCGCAAACTGCTCGAAGAGCTGGCAGGGACGCCGGACGAGGCGCGCACGGCACGTTTCGTGTGCTCGCTTGTGTTCGTGGACGAGGACGGCTCCGAGCTCGCGGCGCGCGGCACCGTGGAGGGGCGTATCGGACACGAGGAGCGCGGTAGCGAAGGCTTCGGCTACGACCCGCTGTTCCTTCCGGACGAGTTCGGGGGAGAGCGCACGTTCGCCGAGGTGCCCCAGGCGGAGAAGACCGCCATTTCCCACCGCGGCCGCGCGCTCGAGAGCCTGCGCGCGCAGCTGGAGGAGCGCTCTCGGTAGGAGGGGGGGTCGGCTCCCCTGACGCTGCAGAAACACAAACGGCAACGGATACTCTCCGTTGCCGTGTCTTTTTCTGGAGCGGGTGACGGGAATCGAACCCGCGTCATGAGCTTGGAA
>DVLD01000185.1 GCA_018715725.1 Candidatus Aveggerthella excrementigallinarum | reverse complement strand
ATCACCGTGCCGCCGGAGATGCCGGACAGCTGGCTCTTGCCGCCGCCGCTCACGTAGTACTTGCCGAACACCGTCGAGGTGCCGGACGCAACCGTGGCGTTCATCGTGCTGTTGTCGGTTTGGAAGCTGTCGGACAGGCGCGTCGCAGACAGCACGGCGATATCCTCCACCGAGCTGGCGCTGACGGTGCCGTCGACGGCGTAGATGCCGTCCTGGCCGCCCCACCCGTTGACGCTCGCATACGGCGCCGAGACGTTCTTGTAGTTCTGCGTCTGGATGGCGCCCACGAACGGGTCCACGTCGCCCATCCGCACGGCGCCCTGGCCGTTCGCCATCACGTGCACGGTCGAGCCGCCGCTCAGCTGCATGATGCTGCCGTTGTGCGGGACGAAGGTGCCACCCGTCACGTAGGCGTTCGCGCCGTCGAACTTCACCGGCACTTTGTCGCTGCTGGCGGAATCCTGGTGCTCGAACATGCCGCCGTTGATGCGCAGCGTCGCCGATGTCCACAAGCTGGAGATAGTGCCGCCGTTTACCGTCACATCACCGTAGCAATCCACGACGAAGCGCGTGTTGTTCTTCGCGTTGTAGGTGCCGTCGTTGATGACGAGAGACGTGCCACCCGCTGGCGAATACACCGCCGCCTCGGAGCCCCAGTAGGTGCCGTTGCTGCCCAGAATTGCAGTGGCGCCAGCCTCTATCAGCTTCACGGCAACGCCCTCGGTGTCGCCGCCAGTGCCGTACTCGGTGCGCAGCGAGACGTTGCCCGTGGTGATGAGCGTAGAGTTCGCCTCCACCTCAACGGGGTTCAGCGCGTCGTACCCCGACCCTGGCGAACGCGTGTCGTTCACGTACACGGAATCCTTCAGCACGAGCGTCGCGCCGTTGCGCACGTGGAAGCGGCAGAACCTCAGCTCGCCGGAGCCGCCGACCACAAGGTCGCGGTCAACGTAGATCTCGCGGTTGCCGTCATCGAACAGGCCGCCCTCGTCGAACTCGAAGGAGCCCGTGGTAAGAATGGTGCCCACCGAAGAATCGTTCACCGCCGCCGTGAAGTCGTCGGCGTTGCTCACCGTCGCCGTGCGCTTGCCCGCGACGCCCTTCAGCACCGACAGCATGTGCTCGGCTGCCGTCAGGCGGTCGTGGTTGGACACCTGCGCCTGGTCCTCGGCCGACAGCGCGTCGTAGGCCGCACGCGCCTCGGCGATGGCCGCCTCGTCGTCAACCGTCACCTCGGACTGCTCGGGCAGCGCGGCGATGAGATCCTCCACCTGCTTCCAGGCGGGCGCATCTTCTTCGGACTTCGAGATGGCAAAGCTGTCCACCAGCGCCGACGTGCCGCCCTCCACCTTGTACGCCTGGTAGTACAGGTGGTCGCCGTCGATGGTGATACCGGAGTACACGGGCACCGCCAAATCCCGCGCCACTTCGCTGGGAATGTCGGCGGAAGGCGTCTGCACGTAGTTCTTCACGCCCGCCGTGCCGGCGATGACGAACGCCGTGCCGTTGGGGTTCAGCGCCGTCTCGTAGTTCTGACCCTCGTAGGTCTGCGTCTCCTTCGCCACGTCCTGCGCCTCGCCGCGCGAGAGGAACGGCGTGCGGTTGTACACGTGGTCGTGGCCGGACAGCACCAGGTCAACGTCGCAAGCCGCCGCAAGCGCGTCGATCTGCGAGCGGATGGCCGCCACGTCGCTGTCGGACTGGTGCGGGCCGTTGGAGTAGGGAGACTTGTGCATGAGCACGATCTTCCACTGCGTGCCGGCGTTCGCCAGCGTGTCGTAGGCCCAATCGTACTGCGCCTGCGACAGCCCCTCGTCGGCGCCCAGGTCGTTGGTGTTCAGCACGACGAACGTGGCGTTCTTGTACACGTAAGAGTAGTACACGCCGCTGGAGAGGTCCTGCCCTGCGGGCACGTTCGCCAGGTTGAAGTGCGACACGATGGGGTTCGCGTCGGTGATGCCCTCCACGTCGCTTTTCGCCTCGTGGTTGCCGGCGGCCGGCGTCATCGACATGCCCTGCGCCACACCGTTCGCGTCGTCAAGCGCCCAGGTCCAGTAGTCCTCGTTGGCGCCGTCGTCCACGAAGTCGCCGCCGTGCACGGTGAACGATGCCGTGGGGAAGGCCGCATCGGCCGCCGCAAGCGTGTTCTTGTACACGTCGTAGTCGGATTCCACCATGCCCTGCGAGTCATTCACGTTGATGAAGGTGAACGCGTCGTCGGCGTCGGCCGCGTCGCCCGTGGAGAACGGGAAGGCGTCGCTCCACCAGCCGTTTTCCTTGTCGCCCACTCGGTAGTAGTAGGAAGCGCCGTCGTCCAGACCGGTCACAGAGGCGGAGTGGCGCTCGGCCTGCTGCGTGCCGTAGGTGGTCACCAGGCCCAGGTTCAGCTGGGTCTTGGGCTTGGTCACCTGCTCGGAGGTCGCCTGCGCCTCGGCGACGATGTTCTGGAAGTCGGCATCGGTGGCCACCTGCACAGTGCCGGAAGTCACGTTCGTGCCCGTGTACCAGCGGAAGTTGCGGTCGGTGCCGGAGCTGGATCCCAGCGTCATGGTGACCTGCGTGGGCAGCAGCCCGTTGTCCACCGAGGGCTCAGGCGGCGTGACGGTGCCGTCGAAGGTGATGGTGACGCCCTCGCCGTCGATCACGTCATCGGTGAAGTTGGAGTCGTAGAGCATCGAGCCGGCGATCTCGGAGATGAGCGATCCCATGCCGGTGAGGAAGCTCGGGCTCATGTACTCGTTGACCAGCCCCTCGATCATGCCGCGGATGGCGGCGGAGTCGAAGCCGAACAGCTCCAACGTGCTCTTCAGGTTGCCGTCGTCGGTGGCGCCGTCGATGGCGGTCTTCCAGAGGCCGGAGAACGCGATGCCCGTGTCGATGGAGTTTTCCTCAAGCAGCGTGTCGATGATGGGCATGAGGTCGTCGATGAGCGTGGTGATGAGCGTCTGCACCACCTCGCCCGACTCGATGTAGGACAGCGCGTCGTCCGCCCACGCCGGCGGGTTCTCGTGGCCGGCGTAGTGCCCGGTCAGCACGACCAGCACCAGGTCGTAGATGGAGCGCTGCTCGGCATCAAGCGAGGTGACGCCCATCTGCGACACCTGGGTAACGATCTTGTCCACTTCGCCCAGCAGCCAGTCGGGGTTGTCGATGTACTTCGTCTCGACGGTGTTCAGCACGTCGCCCACCAGGCGCAGGATCTGGGCGTCGGTGATGGTGGCGTCGCCGATGAGCCCTGCCGTGCCCGAAGGCGAAAGCTGGATGCCGCCGTTGCGGTACTCCACGTGCACGCGGCCGACGCCCGTGCCCAGCTCGATGTCCATGCCGCCGGCCAGCGCATCGCGCACCAGGCCCAGCACCATCGCGTCGATGTCAACGTCGGGCAGGTTCTCGGCCAGCCACGCGCGCAGGCCCGTCTGGCCGATTTCCTCCAGGATGGGGCGCAGCATGCCGTTCGCCATGTTGTTGAACAGGGTTTCCGGGTAGAGCTTGTCCTGCGTGTAGGACTGGAAGTCCTCAATGTGGGTGACGTTGCCCGTGTGGTCTTTGAAGTCGATGGAGGACACACCGCGCGAGCTGACGCTGAACTCTTCGTGCGTGCGCTGCGTGCCGTCGTCAAGCGCTGCGCCCTTGGTCAGGGTGACGGTGCGCTGCGGGCTTCTCCACGACGAGAGCGAACCCGTCTCGAGGTCGGTGATGGTGTTGCCCGCGTTCGAGGTGAACTGGGCGATGTCGTTGGCGTGCATGTGCCCGGTGAAGATGTAGCGCATGCCCGCATCGGCGAAGGCGGTGGCCGTGGCCTGCCAGTTGTCCACCACGTACTCGGACAGGATGTTCTCTTCGCCCTCGAAGTGCGGCACGAGGCCGTGGTGCATGAGGCCGATCACCGTGTCGCCTTCGGCCTCGGCGGCCTGGACCTTCTCCACCACCCAGGGTAGCAGGTCGTCGTCCACGCGGCCTGCGGTGATGTGCTCGTTCTCGCTGTAGCCGGTGTCGGCGTCGGGGCTGTAGCGGCCCGAGTCCACGGCGACGATGGTGAACTTGCCCAGATCGGCCGTGTAGGACAACTCGCCGGCTATCTCGCCCGCGCCGTGGTTGGGGTTGGTGAAGTACTCGGCCTCATAGTCGCCGTTGTAGCCGAAGCTCGCATAGATCTGGCGGAAGTCGTCGGCCGTGGTGGTTTCGGCGTATTCCTTCGAGCCGTTCTCGAACGTGCAGGAGTCCTCGTAGTTGAACACGTCGTGGTTGCCGTTGATGACGAACACCTCGGTGTCGGTCTCGTCCTCGATGGCCTGGAAGCGCTCGGACAGCTGCTTGTGTCCCAGCTTCTCGCCGTCCTTGGTCAAATCGCCCGACACCACCAGGATGTCGGGAGCGTCCTCGCGCACCATCTGCAGCGCGGCGTCCAGGATGGAGCCGGATTCCTCCAGCATCTTCGGGTCGCCGCCCACATAGGTCTCGTAGTCCTCGCAGTCGCTCACATAGTTGAGCGGGTAGTAGTGCGTGTCGGACAGCACGGCAATCCTGACTTCGCCGTCATCGGGGCCGAGCGCCCGCGCGCTTGCTGCTTGCGAGTCACCTCCCCCCGTGAGGTTATTTTCGTCCGCAAACGCCAGCATGCCCGTAGGCATGGCCAACGCCAATGCCAGCAAGCATGCCAGCAATCTTCGTGCGAGTCGCATGCGCGTTCCTTCCCTTCCTTCTCGTCTCGTGGCCTCATGCGCGCGGCTCTCCCCGCGCGCATAGACAGAACGCGCATCATGTTCGCAGTTGACTGTAAATTCCCCACTATGTAGGTGTAAATTATTTTGCTCGCATTGTTCAGGATGTGGTAAAAAAAGCGCCCTTTTGGATGAAAACTTGCCTTAGGTTTGACGCAACATGCCCGTGCCTTGCACTGAGCCATCGAAGCTATGAGCGCCCATAGCAAAGCCTCCCACCCTGCTGTGCCGCGCTGACGCGGAACTCAGGGTGGGAGGCTTCGTTTTCAAGCGCTTTGTAGGCGCGAGTTATTTCGTCTTACAAGCCGAGGGCCTTCTTCAGGGCGGAGACGCGGCGGCGGCTGACCGGGATCTTCTCGTCCGCGCCGTCCAGCGTGAGGAGCAGCGTCCCGCCGGAGACGGACTCCACTTCCTTCACGAGCGAAAGGTTCACGAGGTAACCACGGTGCACGCGGAAGAACCCGTGGCCGTCCAGGCGCTTCTCGAGCTGCGCGAGGCTGACCGTGGAGAAGTAGCGGTCGGTGTCCGTCTGGAGGTAGGCGTAGTCGTCGCGCGCCATGACGTAGCGAATCTTGTCAATGCCGATAAGAATCTTTTTGCCGCCCTTTTCCACCGGGATGCGCTCAGACTTCTGCATCTTCGCGTGCATGGAGACATGCTCACGCACGCGGGCGATGGCCTGCGCCAGACGATCCGTCTCGACCGGCTTCACCAGGTAGTCAATGGCCTTCACCTTGAACGCGTCCAGCGCGAACTCGCTGTACGCCGTAACGAACACGACGGCCGGCGGGTACTTCAGATGCTGCATGGCCTCGGCCAGCTGCAAGCCCGTTGCTTCGGGCATGTTGATATCGAGGAACATCACGTCGCACGGATATTCCTTCAGCTTTTCGATTGCCTCGCGCACGTTGGCGGCTTCGCAAGCGACCTCAACCTGACCCAGTTCGTCAAGCAGGTACTTGAGCTCGGAGCGCGCAGGGGCTTCGTCGTCGACGATCATTGCTTTCAGCAATTTGACCTCCAGGAGACGGTCTATTCACGAACCTATCACGACATTATAGACCACTCGGCACGAAAGGCCGCGAATAAACGCCCGCGCCCGCGGTTTCAACACCGCAATGGCCGCCTACCCCTCGTCGTGCAGGGCGCCGTCCTTGAGGTACAGCGTGACCGTCGTGCCCGCGCCGAGCTTCGTCTGGATGTCCATGCGGGAATCGCCACCGTAGTAGCCGCGGATGCGGTCGTGGATGTTCTTGACCGCAATGCCCAGGCCTGTGGACGATTCAGGGTGCAGGATGTTCTGGCGGGCTTCCTCGGTCATGCCCGTGCCGTCGTCAACGATGCTGACCAGCACGTCGTTGCCCGTGCGGAGCGCCCGAATGAGGATGGTGAGCTTGCCTTCGGAGGGCATGGCGTGGCGCACCGCGTTCTCGACGAGCGGCTGCACCATGAACGCCGGGATGTAGACGCCCTCCAGGTCCTCGTCGATGTCGGTGTCAAGCTCCAGGCGGTCTTCGCCGAAGCGCGCCACCTCGAAGGTGAAGTACCGCTGCGTCTGCTCGATCTCGCGGTCGAGCAGGATGAGGTCGGAGGCGTCCTCAAGCGTGCGACGGTAGAACACGGCGAACTCTCGCAGCAGCGTGCGCGCCTTGTTCGGGTCGGTGCGGATGAACGAGGCGATGGTGTTGATGGTGTTGAACAGGAAGTGCGGGTTGATCTGGCTCTGGAGCATCTTGAGCTCCATGCTGGTGGCCAGCTTCGTCTGCTCTTCGAGCGCCATGGCGGCCAGCTGCGTGGACAGCAGCTCGCCGAAGCCCTCGGCGATGGAGATCTGCGTCTCGTTGATGTTGCGGGCGTGGCGGAAGTAGAACTTGAGGGTGCCCTGCGCCTCGCCCGAAACGGTCAGCGGCACGATGATGGCGGCTTTGATGACCTGCGATCCGGCAGGGAACCCGATCTCTTCCGGCGAGGTGAGGATGCGCGTTTTGCCGTCCTGCAGCGTGGCATGCGTGGCGGCGGTGCGAATGGGGCTGCCGCTGCGGCTTTCGTCCTGCTGGGCGCCGGCGTAGCCAAGAATCATGTCCGTGCCCGTGATGGCGACGGCGCACGCGGAGGTCGCCGGAAGCAGCAGGTCGCAAATCTTCTGCGCGGAGGCAATGTCCAGACCGTCGGGCATGGCGGCGAGCGTCTGGCTGGCCAGGCCGAGCACGCTGTCGGTCTGGGACGCGCGCACCATGTCAGGATCGAGCACGAGGCGCAGGATGACCACGAGGGAAAGCGTGAGGATGACGCCTGCGATAACGAGCAGGACGACGTTCACGCCCGGCGTCACGAGCGACCACACCAGAATCGCACCTGATCCAATCGCCATGATCGCAAGGAACGTCTCGAATAGCAGCGTGCGCGGCTTGCGTCGTTGTTCGCCCATGATGCCCCCTTATGCACATGGGACCTCCTTCGGCCCCGGAGACGCCATGCTACCACGCGCTGGCACACGGGGCTAGGAGCGGAGGACGGCATGAAACGGCGCGCAGCGGCGGGCGCTACGCCGCCGCGAACTCGTTGACGACCAGGACGACCGCCATGATCAAGAGGAACACGCCGAAGAAGATGCGCAGGGCGCGCTCGGGCACGCGCTTCATGAGCTGGGCGCCCAAGACGGCGCCGGGGATGGAGCCCACCGCCATGGCGATGCCGGCGACGAAATCGATATGCCCCAGCATCGCTTGCTCGATGACGCCGGGGATGGCCAGGATCGTCACCGCAATGAGCGACGTGCCCGACGTCTTCTTCATGGGCAGGCTCAAGAGGGACAGGAACATGGGCACCATGATGAAGCCGCCGCCGACCCCCACGTACCCGGACGCAAGGCCCGCCGTCAAACCGATGGCAACGCCCATGAACAGGTGCTTGCGCTCGACAGAGAACGCGGACGACTCGGCATGCGCGGCGACAGGCGCCATATCGGCGGGCGCCCCGTTCGCATCGGCAGCGCTCGCTTCGGCAGCGTTCGCCCCAGCGCGCGTCGCGGCGGCCTGCGCCGGCGCGGCCTTCGGCTTCTTGAACGCCTTGCGCAGCATGTTGAACGCGGAGTACCCAATGATGAGCGCGGCCGCGAGCATGATGAGCCACGCGGGCGACATGCTG
Source organism: Candidatus Aveggerthella excrementigallinarum (assembly GCA_018715725.1). Classification (GTDB taxonomy): domain Bacteria; phylum Actinomycetota; class Coriobacteriia; order Coriobacteriales; family Eggerthellaceae; genus Aveggerthella; species Aveggerthella excrementigallinarum. The sequence continues at coordinate 8,184 of DVLD01000185.1, read as the reverse complement.
GCCAGCCACACGCCCACCGGCGAGGTGAGCGCGCCGCCCACGCCGGCGGCGACGCCAATCGGGACGATGCAGGTCTTATTCCGCACGTGCGTGACGCAGCCGGACAGCGACGTGGGAATGATCGTGAACAGCGAGGTGGCCGTCGCCTGGATGGCCTCAAGCCCGAAGCCCAGGCGGAACACGGGCACCATCATGGTGCCGCCGCCAATGCCCAGAAGCCCCGACAGCACGCCGACGACCAAGCCGACTACTGCCGCCGCGATAAACGCCCCGATGTCCATGCGCTACTCCTCCACGTTCATGCGGATTTCGCTCGTGGAGCCCGGGTCGATGCCTGCCGCCTCCGCCAGCTGCTCGAGTCGGTCGACGTCGGCGCCGGCGATAGAGCGCGCCGCAGACTGGAGCAGCGCCGTGCGCAGGATCTGGTCGCCTTCCATGCGGGCCATGAGCTCGGGCCAGATGAACTGGAACTCGAAGTACTTCGCGCAATTGCGCTGCGCGTACTCTGCCGCCTCGACCTTCGCGGCCTTCGCCGCCTTGCGGTAGGCGCGCTTGTCCGGGCGCGCCAGGCTGCGCAAAAACGCCGTGATGCGGATGCGGCGCTCGATACCCGGCTCCAGGAACGGACCGGGGTACGGCTCGAGCGACGCGGGCTTCACCTGCAGCAGGTCAATCTGCGTGCGGCTGTACTCCATCTTGCGATACTCGTAAAGCCAGCGGTAGATGTCCTGGCGGAAACGCGTGCCCTCGCTCGTGGACTCGGGCGGCAGATGGCGCAGGCTCCATTTGTTGTCGAACCAGATGTCCGAGCCGTACATGCGCAGGTTCAGCATGTAATCGAGGTCTTCGCCGCGCATAATCCACGGGTCGAACGACAGGCGCTTGAACGCCTCTTTGTGCAGGGCCAGGCAGCCGCCGCACACGTGGTTGGAGCGCGAGAGGCGCGGGCCGCGCATGGCCTTCTCAATCCACCGGTTGAACGCTTTGCCCTGCTGCCAGAAGTGGTTGTACCACTTGTCCTGGCTCTTCGAGAGGTACGTGCCCTCGGAGTTGAAGTAGAAGCCCGTCTTCGCCAAAATCGGGATGCCCTTCGGCGTGAGCTTGCCCAGGCCGTACATGGCATGCTGCAGGAAGTTCGCGTCGTCGACGACCTCGTCGTCGTCCAGAAAGACCACGGAGTCGAAGCCCAGCACGTTGGCCACCACAAGGCCAAGGTTGCGCACGGCGCTGTAGCCGGACAGCCCTACTTCCTTGCCGAGCTTGCCCAGGCCCAGCTGCTCCATACGCTGCTGGATGAGCAGATGCTCCGGCGTGCCAATGACGATGATGTTCAGCGCGGGAAACTGGGAGGCGATGTTGAGAACCTTCTCGCACGCCTGAATCTCCACGCCCGGATCGGCCGCGACAAGGATGATGATCTGGCCGATGCCGCGCACTTTCAACAAAGATTGGAGGCACCGGGGCAGCTCGCCGTTCTTCGACAACGGCGTGGGATGGTCGTATGCCTGCGAGATATTGCGCGAGCCGCGGCGCCCGCGTCCGGTGTGGAACGTTGGGATGACGATTGCCGGATTCATGTATAGGGCTTCCTTCTTCTGTTATCAGGCGCGCACCCTGCGGAAAGGCCCGTTCAGCCGTGCGGCCGTACGAAGCCCTGCGCGCAGGCAGCACGGCGGCAAACCGTGCAAACGCGCGTTCGTACCGGCATATTGTACGCCATCGGCCTCGAAGTGGGGCATTTTGCGCGCAGCCGGTCGCGCGGCGTTTTCGCACACTGCGGGAATGCCTGCTTTCGCCTGCGAGAGCGCTGCTATGCTGCTTGTGTCTCTTTTATGGAAGGGAGAAACGTGAGACCGCACATTCCCTTGGGGCACCGCAAGGCGCTCGGGAGCGGCAAAGCGCACCGCCATGACGCGCCGGCCGAGCAGGCGGGCGTAACAGCGGAGGACGTCAAGGACGGCGAGGAGAGCGCCGACGGCGCGCTCTACCGCATCTTCGACGAGAACGACGAGCCGCTCGTCATCGACCTGGAGGCTATCGACCGTTGCCAAAAGCTGCGCGCGTTCACGCCGTTCGACGTGGCGCAGCGCGACTTCGAGGACGAGGACGCCGGACACCAAGAAGCCGTCTGAGGCAGAGGGCGCCTGGAGCAAGGGCGCCCGGAGCAGAGGGCGCATCTGGGGCAGGGGCGCCCGAGGTAGAAGGCGCCTGGGGCAGAGGGCGCGTCTGGGGCAAGGGCGCCTGGCGCTGAACGGCAGGCGACGCCTCCGAAATGGCAAAAACTCACCGATGTGAGCTGCTTTCAATCGAGCGATTGGAACGAATGCAGCCGCTAGAGCATGAATGCGGCTCTTCGGCGAACATTTCGACCGCTCGAGCGTTCACATCGGTGAGTTTTTGCCTTTTCAGGAGCATGGTGGGCTGCGCAGGCTCGCGCAGCTGCACACGCGAGGCGCACAAGGCCGCGCACGCACGGCCTCGCATGGTCGCACGTGCGGTCTCCCGCGATCGCACGTGCGAGGCGCGCGTGGCGCGCGCCCCTCGCAGCCTGCGCGCTACTTCCGCTTGCGCGGGCGCGTCGAGCGGTGGCGTGGATGCCCGGTGCGCGAGCGAATGCGCGCGGCCTCTTCGCGGCGGCGGCGAATCTCGTCGGTCTCGCGCATGAGCTGGCGATACGACTCCAGCCTGCTTTCCGCCAGATCGCCCGCCTCCACGGCGGCGCGCACCGCGCACCCCGGCTCGTTCTCGTGCTTGCAGTCGCGGAACTTGCAGCCGGCGGCCAGTTCTTCCACGTCGGCGAACGCGGCACCGATGCCCTCTTCGGCATCCCAAAGCGCCAGGCCGCGCACGCCCGGCATGTCCACGACGCGCCCTGCGCCAGGAATGTCCACGATCTCGCGCGAGACGGTGGTGTGCCGGCCGCGGCCGTCGGTCTCGCGCACGGCGGTCGTCTCCTGCAGCTCATGGCCCACGAGCACGTTCACGAGGCTCGACTTGCCCACCCCCGAGCGTCCGAGCAGGATGGCAGTCTCGCCCGGCGGCACGAGGGCGCGCACCGCCTCGACCGACGCCGGGTCCTCCTCCGTGCACACGACGATGGGCACGCGGTCGCCCGCCAGGTCTTGGACCGCCTGGCGCACGGACGCAAGCTGCTCTTCGCTTTCGGCCAGGTCGGCCTTCGTGAGCACCACGGCCACGTCGGCACCGGTCTCGAACGCCAGGACCAGCTCGCGCTCAAGCCGCTTCAAGTTCACGTCCGCAAGCGGCTGCGCCACGAGCACGTGCTCGAAGTTCGCGGCCAGCACCTGGGGCAAGGCGCGCTCGGTGGGGTCCTTCCGCACGAAACGGTTGCGGCGCGGGAGGATGCCGGTAATGAGCGCCTTGTCGTTGCCATGCGGCAGGGAGACCTCCACCTGGTCGCCAATGACGGCACGCACGCGCTCGCGCTTCACGAGCGCGGTGGCGTGCTTGCAGCGATACTCCGCGCCGTCCGGGGTGCGGACGAGCGGGAATCCGCGGTCGAGCTTCACGACCTCGCCCACGATGCGGTCTTCTTCTTGCACGCTACCTCCCTCGTTCTCTGAGAATGCCCAAAATTGCCATCATGAGCACGCCAATGCCCACGCACGCGATGCCCGGCAGGAAGCTCTGCGGGTCGAAATCGGACTGCACTGCATGGCCGCGAGCCGACACCGTGACGGAGTCGGCGTGGACGTCGCTTTCCCCCTCGTGCTCGGCGCACACCAGATGGAACGTGCCTTGCACGCTCAAGATCGTGCCCACGCGGCCGTACGCACCGTACGTGTCGATGCGCGATGCCTGCTCGTTGCTCATGTACACCTCGACGGTGCTGTTCTCGCCGAAGACCGGCTCCGTGAGCGTGATCCAGCAGTTCTCCGTATCGCCCAGCGAGGCGCGGCGATCGCCGACCACTTCGCCTGTCACGCGCACGGTCTGGTTGTCGAAGTACGAGTCCGCTTGCGCCAAGTCGACGATGGACGTGTCGTAGATGAACGACGAGTCCGGCAGGAGCTGCGGGTCGATCGCGTTTGCCGGGTCGGCCTCGTCGCCCTGCCCGGCTTCGCCCGCGTTTTCCGGTGCGTCGTCAGCCGCGCTTTCTGGCGCATCCTCGGTCGCGCCATCTGCAGGCTCGCCGTTCGCGGCGCTTTCGCCGTCCACGGCGCCGTCACCGCCGGCTGCGACGACGGCCGCCTGACCCTCGTCGCCCTCGACCGCCCATGCCCCGGGAGCGCACACCAGCGCGAACGCCAGAGCCAGGGCGCACGCGAAGCGCACCAAGCGGCCGCTCATGACTTCCCCCCGTTCAGCAGCTTGCGGACGTCGTCGGCATCCGGCGTCACGGACACGACGACCTCCACGATGAGCGCCATGAGCGTGACGAACTCCAGACGGCCTGCCCACATTTGCAGCAGGTAGACCATCTCAAGGCCGAGCGGCATGCCCGGCCCGCTGATGCCCGCGGTGATGCCGCCGTTGCTGGCCATGGCGACGGACTCGAACAGCGACGTCGTGGCCTCGTAGCCGTAGGCGATGCCCGCAAGCGCGCCGATGACGTACGTGATGACATAAAGCGTGAAGACGGTGAGCGCCTCGCGCGAGACGTCGGGGCGCAGGCGGCGGCGGCCGATGTGGTGGTACTCCACCACCACGCGCGCGGTCGGCGGGAAGAGAGCGCTCTTGATGGTGGAGACGATGGACTTCCAGATGATGCCCACGCGATGGAACTTGATGCCGCCGGACGTGGAGCCCGCGCTGCCGCCCACCGCCATGACGATAGCGAGCACCAAGAACGCGCCCGAAGAGAACACGGTGGTCAGCTGGTTGGCCGAGACCGTCTGAAAGCCGGTCGTCGTGGCGGCCGAGACGACCATGAACGCGCAACTACGCAGCATCTCGGGCAGGTTCGAGAACAGCGGCGCGCTGGAGAGCGTGGCCGCCAGGATGGCGATCATGGCCAACAGCCAGAAGGCGCCCGTGCGCACCTCCAAATCTTGGAAGAAATGGTCGGTGCGGCCGCGACGCACCTCCAGGTACAACGCGAAATTGATAGTGCCCAGCAGCATGGCTACCATGAGCACGATCTCGATCGCGCCGGAATGGTAGTACATGACGCTCGTGCTCATGGGGGAGAAACCGCCGGTCATGAACGCGGAGATGCTCAGCCACAGGCCGTGCAGAACCGCGCGCGCCGGCTCCAAGCCCGTGACGCAGAGCAGCAGGCACACCGGCACGAACGTGACGGCGATGATGATGACCGCGATCTTCGAGATGAAGCGCGTGGTCTCCACGACGTTGGGCACCACGTGCTCGCTGCGGCCTTCGGAGGCGTAGAGGCTCGCGTCGCCCGCGCGCCTGCCGAACAGGCCCAGCGAGAGCGCCACAACGATCAATCCCATACCGCCAACGAAGTGCATGACGAAGCGGAACATGTTGTCCGCCACGGACATGTGGTCAAGGTCCGTGGCCACGGTGGCCCCCGTGGTGGTGAGGCCGGACACGCAGTCGAACAGCGCGTCGGCGAAGGTGGCGTAGTGCTGCGAGAGCACGAGCGGGATGGAGCCCACGAACGCGAGCACGATCCACGCCAGGCCGGTCACGGCCATGGCCTGCTGGCGGTTCAAGCGCGGCGCGGTGGGCATGAGCAGGCGCAGCCCCGTGCCCACGACAAGGCACACGCCCACGCACAGCAGATAGCGCGAGGCGGGCTCCCACTCGTGGAACACGAGCGCCGTGACGAACGGGATGGCAGGCGCCACGGCAAAGCAGACGATGAGCAAGCCCAGGTAATGGGCGATGGTCCGAGCGTCAGTGAGCGTGAAGCGAGGCCACATGGGCTACCCCATCACCAACCGCACGGCAATGACGACCAGGTTCATGAGCATGATGAACACGAGCAGGCTCGCCACGATGACGCCCATGCCCCACAGCATAGTCGATACCTTGTGCGCGTTGTTGTTCCGTCTGGCCATGGCGGACATTATATATGTTCCGCCATGGCGCCGAATGGCGGAAAGCCGCGCCCGTGGTTTTGGTGGAAACGCAAAGCGGCCCGCGAGCTGCAAGAGCTCGCGGGCCGCCGGAAATGAAAAGGCCGGGATGAGAATGCCCAGGACGCGGCGCCCCGAGTGGGTGCCGCGGAGCGAGGATGCCCCAGAACGGGGCACCCCGGAGCGAGGGGATACCCCAGAGCAGGGATTGCTCCCTTACTCCTCGGGCGCCTCGTACTCGCCTTCCAAGGCCGCCGGGCTGTCGAAGCCGTCGAACGCCTTGTTCGCGATCGTGCAGGTGTACTCGCCTTCGCGGTCGATGTCGATCGTGACGGCGGCGCCTTCCAGGACGTTGCCGTGCACCATCTCGTTGGCGATGCGGTCGACCACCTCGCGCTGAATCAGGCGGCGCAGCGGACGCGCGCCGTAGACCGGGTCGAAGCCGTCGATGGCCAGGCGCTCCGTGGCCGCCGGCGAGACCTCGAGCGTGATGCGGCGGTCTGCCAGGCGCTTGCGCACGTCGTCAAGCTGCAGCCCGACGATCGGCTCCATGGCCTCGATGGACAGCGCGTTGAACGTGATGACGTCGTCGATACGGTTCAGGAACTCGGGGCGGAACGTGGAGCGCAGCGAGTCCTGAATCTGGTTCGTGAGCTCCGCCATGCGCTTCGCCGCGGTCTCGACGTCCATGTTCATCATGTCCTCCGCCAGCTTGCCCATGGACTGCTTGCCCGCGGCCTCAAGGCCCGAGTACTCGCGGATGTACTGGCTGCCCACGTTCGACGTCATGATGATGATGGCGTTCTTGAAGCTGACCACACGGCCCTGGCCGTCGGTCAGACGCCCGTCATCGAGCACCTGCAGCAGGATGTTGAACACATCCGGGTGCGCCTTCTCCATCTCGTCGAGCAGGATGACGCTGTACGGACGACGGCGCACGGCCTCGGTGAGCTGACCGCCCTCGTCGTAGCCCACGTATCCCGGGGGCGCACCGATCAGGCGCTGGACGCTGAACTTCTCCATGTACTCGGACATGTCGATGCGCACGAGCGCGCGCTCATCGTCGAACAGGCACGTGGCGAGCGCCTTGGCGAGCTCGGTTTTGCCCACGCCGGTGGGACCCAGGAAGAAGAAGCTTCCGATGGGCTTGTCGGGGTCCGCCAGGCCCGCACGACTGCGACGCACGGCCGCGGCGACGGCACGCACGGCCTCGTCCTGGCCGATGACGCGCTTGTGCAGCTCGCCCTCCAGGTCGCGGAGCTTCTCGATCTCGCCCTGCATCATCTTGGATACGGGCACGCCGGTCCATGCGGAGACGACCTCGGCGATCTCATCGGAGGTCACCTGTTCCTGCAGGCCGCCCTCCGCCTTGCTCGCCTCGATCTGCGCCTCGCCGGCGCGGACCTGCTGCTCGAGCCCGGGGATGATGGAGAAGCGCAGCTCGCTGGCGCGGGCGAGGTCGCCGTCGCGCGTGGCGCGCTCCTCCTCGCTGCGCGCGTCGTCCAGCTGGCTCTTGAGCTCCTGCACGCGGTCGATGGCGTTCTTCTGGTTGAGCCAGCCGGCCTTCTGCACGTTGAGCTTCTCCTGCACCTCGGCGATCTCCTGACGCAGCGCATCGAGCCGCTCGGCGGACGCGGGGTCGCTCTCCTTCATGAGCGCCTGCTCCTCGATCTGCATCTGGGTGAGCTTGCGCTGGGTCTGGTCGATCTCCACGGGCATGGAATCGAGCTCCATGCGCAAACGGCTCGCCGCCTCATCCACCAAGTCGATGGCCTTGTCGGGCAGGAAGCGGTCGGCGATATAGCGATCGGAGAGGTCGGCGGCCGCCACGAGCGCGCCGTCGGTGATATGCACGCCGTGGAAGATCTCGTACTTCTCCTTCAGGCCGCGCAAGATGGAGATGGTGTCCTCCACGCTCGGCTCGCCCACCATGACCGTCTGGAAGCGACGGGCGAGAGCAGCGTCCTTCTCGATGTACTTGCGGTACTCGTCGAGCGTGGTGGCGCCAATGGCGTGCAGGTCTCCACGGGCGAGCGCGGGCTTCAGGATATTGCCCGCATCCATGGAGCCCTCGGTCGCGCCCGCGCCCACGATGGTGTGCAGCTCATCGATGAACAGGATGACCTTGCCCTGCGCCTTCTCGACCTCCTTCAGCACGGCCTTCAAGCGGTCCTCG
>DVLD01000184.1 GCA_018715725.1 Candidatus Aveggerthella excrementigallinarum | reverse complement strand
ACCATGGCCATCTTCGTGACGAACCTGGCGTTCGTGGACGCGGAGACGATAGCGGTGGCGAAGGCAGCCATCCTGGCAGCATCCATCGTAGCGGGCATTGCCGGTTTCCTTTTCTTGCGGCAAGAGGCCCTGCGCGCGGACGGTGGCGATGGCGGGGACGATGATGCGAGTGCGAACGGCGCTCGGTAAACAGCGCGTTAATTCACGCGTGCGCGCCGGCATTATGCGGGCGCGCACGCTGCGTTGTGGTAGAGTGACCGCATGCATCATGCAAGCGTCGAACATATCGGTTTCTTCCAGGGTCGCGCTTCGGCCCGCGCCGAGGCGGCACTGACCGCGCGTTTCGTGTCGACGCTCGTCTCCTATTACTATTATTCCTATCGATACCTGTAGCACACGGGGCTTCCGCCGTGCGCTCGCAGGCAGCATCCCGAGCGTTCGGCAGAGGGCCGTGCGCGGGATTCCGCCTTCGCGCAGCACCGCGTGCAAGCGTCGTGTGCGCCTCCTGAGGCTGGCGCCGTACGGCCCCGTCTCTCCTGGCGGTCCGCCTTTCGCAAACTCGAGGTTCCGCCAGGCCTGAACAGGGCGCGGTTCGCTGTCGCGGCGTCTTTTGTCCCCTGGCTGCACTGCGCGCCGCGCAGTGCGCTTAGGGCGACCGACCCGCCAGCACCCGCGCTGCAAGCCCCGGTATCGAAGGGAATCCCATGCTTGTTAAAGTTCTCATCGTCGTCCTGTTCGTGGGCGTCGCTCTTGGCATCGGCGTTGCGTGCAAGAAGAGCACGAGCAGCGTCGACGGTTACATCCTTGGTGGCCGAAGCGTCGGCCCGTGGCTTTCCGCGTTCGCGTACGGTACGAGCTACTTCTCGGCCGTCATCTTCGTCGGCTACGCCGGCCAGTTCGGCTGGAAGTACGGCGTTGCCGCCACATGGGTGGGCATTGGCAACGCTATCCTTGGCAGCTTGCTTGCGTGGTGGGTGCTCGGTCCGCGCACGCGCGAGATGACGCACCGCCTTGGCGCGTCCACCATGCCGGAGTTCTTCGGCGCCCGCTTCCAGAGCAAGGGCCTGCGCGTGGCGTCCGCGGCCATCATTTTCGTGTTCCTGATTCCGTACACGGCGTCGGTCTACAACGGTCTGTCGCGCCTGTTCGAGATGGCCTTCGGCGTGCCGTACGAGGTCTGCGTGGTGGGCATGGCGGTCGTGACCTGCCTGTACGTGGTGCTCGGCGGCTACATGGCCACGGTGGTGAACGACTTCGTGCAGGGCATCGTCATGCTCGTGGGCATCGTGGCGGTCATTGCGGCGGTGCTCGCGAACAACGGCGGCTTCACCGAGGCGCTCACGTCGCTGTCGCAGATTCCGTCCGAAGGCTCAGCGATGGCAGGTCCGTTCGTCTCGTTCTTCGGTCCCGACCTGCCGAACCTGCTGGGCGTCATCGTTCTGACGAGCCTGGGCACGTGGGGCTTGCCGCAGATGGTGCAGAAGTTCTACGCCATCAAGAGCGGTCCGGCCATCAAGCAGGGCGCGATTATCTCCACGCTGTTCGCCATGGTCGTGGCGGGCGGCAGCTACTTCCTCGGCGGGTTCGGGCGCCTCTACGGCGCCCAGGTGGAGATGGCCGGCGGCAGTCCGGTATACGACTCCATCATCCCGACCATGCTCTCCAACCTGCCCGATATCCTGATTGGCATCGTGGTGGTGCTCGTGCTCTCCGCGTCCATGTCCACGCTGAGCTCGCTGGTGCTCACCTCGGCGTCCACGCTCACGCTCGACCTGCTGAAGGACAACGTGGTCAAGAACATGACCGAGAAGAAGCAGCTTGGCTTCATCCGCGTGCTCGTGGTGGTGTTCATTGCCATCTCGGCGGGCATTGCCATCGTGCAGTACAACTCGTCGATCACGTTCATCGCGCAGCTCATGTCCATCTCGTGGGGCGCGCTGGCCGGCGCGTTCCTGGGCCCGTTCTTCTGGGGTCTGTACAGCGGCCGCATCTCGCGCGCTGCCGTGTGGGCGAGCTTCATCGTGGGCGTCGGCTTGACGACGGGAAACATGATCCTCACGTTCGCGGGCATACCGCTCATCGCTTCGCCCATCAACTGCGGCGCTCTTGCGATGGTGCTGTCGATGGTCATCGTGCCGTTGGTGAGCTTGGTGAGCCCGCATGTTGGCTTCTCGGTCGAGCCTCCGCACGGCGAGGGCGCTATCGACCGCGAGTACGAGCACGAGCTAGAGGAAGCGCGGTAGTTCTGTGGTTCGATTCTGGTAGTGACTCAGATGCTGCGGGCGGGCGACATGCGTCGACCGCCCGCGCGCTTTTCGGCCTGTGCGCTCCGGTGATTGTTGCCGCGCGCTGTTCGGCCTGCCTTGTCGGCTGCAGGGTCCGCCGTGCGCTGCTCGGCTCGCTCGTCCTGGTGATCGTCGCCGTGCGCTGCTCGGCTCGCACGTCCCGGTGATTGCCGCTGCGCGCATCCTGCTACAAATCCTCGTCGGTTTCGCGAGATTGGAGGGCCGTGAATTTTCACCCTAAGTGCAACGCCCCATGAGCTGGAACGGCCCATGGCTAGCGCTACGATGGTGCTTGCGACAGACAGCATCGGAGGTGGCCGCCATGGGCCGGTACACGCATCTTACCATCGAGGAGCGCGAGGACATCATGTGCCTTCGCAGGGAGGGCGCCGGGGTCGGCCGGATCGCCCGCGAGATCGGGCGCGACAAGTCGACCGTGTCGAGGGAGCTGAGGCGCGACGCGT
>DVLD01000183.1 GCA_018715725.1 Candidatus Aveggerthella excrementigallinarum | reverse complement strand
GTGGCGGTCTCGGTGGCGCCGGCCATCATCGGCGCGGTCAAGGCGGCGCTATCCTCCCGCAAGGCGAAGCAGCAGTAAGCGCAAGCGACAGAGCATGACACGAGCGTGGGCGTCCGAAGGGCGCCCACGTTTTACGTCCACGTTTTCCGAAGGTGCGAAGGAGCTTCGCGGGCGCCTGCCGGCTGCGCTGCGGGTCGTTCTATAATTGCGAAGGCACATGAGAGGCGGCGAAAAGCGCCGCGCATGCCGGCGCGCGGCGTCGGCTTCGAAGAGCAGAGGTCACCGCATGTCAGAGGCTTTGTACCGCAAATACCGCCCGCAGACGTTCGCCGACGTGGTAGGCCAAGACCACATCGAGCGCACCATACGCAACGCCATCGAGCAGGATAAGGTGAGCCATGCCTACCTGTTCTGTGGCCCGCGCGGCACCGGCAAGACCACGACGGCGCGCCTGCTGGCAAAAGCGCTGCTGTGCGAGCACGGCCCTACGCCGGACCCGGACGGCACGTGCCGCGACTGCCAGGAGATCGCCGCCGGCGCGCACCCGGACGTCTACGAGCTTGACGCCGCCAGCCGCACGGGCGTCGAGAACGTGCGCGAGGAGATTATCGGCCGCGTGCAGTTCGCGCCCACGCGCGGCCGCAAGAAGGTCTACATCATCGACGAGGTCCACATGCTCTCGACCGCGGCGTTCAACGCGCTGCTCAAGACGCTCGAGGAGCCGCCGGACCACGTGGTGTTCATCCTCTGCACGACCGACCCGCAGAAGGTGCCGGAGACCATCCACTCGCGTTGCCAGCGCTTCGACTTCCGCCGCATCGGCTCGGAGTCCATCGTCTCGCGCCTGGGCGCCATCTGCGTTTCCGAGGGCGTGGAGTTCGAAGGCGAGGCGCTCGAGCTGATTGCGCACCGTGCCGAAGGCGGCATGCGCAACGCGCTCACGGCGCTCGAGCAGGTCATCGCGTTCGGCGAGGGGAAGGTCACGCTGCGCGCGACCGAGGACATGCTCGGGTCGCTCGATGTGGACGACATGGCCGAAATCGTGAATGCCATCGGCGTGCGCGATGTGGCCGCGTGCTTCACGTGGACAGCCCGCTACATTGAGACGGGTGCCGACCTGGCGCAATTCGCGCGCGATCTGGCGGCGCACTTCCGCAACATGTACGTCCTGAGCCTGGCGGGCGCCGACGTGGCGCTCGATGTGAGCGAGGCGGAGCGACGGGAGCTGGCCGAGGAGCTGAAGAACTACGGCCCTGATCGCCTGGCGCGGCTGCTCGCCGTGCTCGGCGACGCGCTGGCCGAGCTGCGCACGTCCACGAACCCGCGCCTGAGCTTCGAGATCGCGCTCACGCGCATGGTGCGACCCGACTCCGACTTGACGCTCGCTTCGCTGGCCGAGCGCGTGGAGGCGCTCGAGGCCGGCCGCTCGGCGGTGGCGTACGGCTCGGTGGGCGCTACTGCCGCGGGCATCCCCGCCGCGGGCGCCCCTGCGCCGTCTGCAACGCCCGCCGAAGGCGCGGTGGCGACGGGCGCGCCGACGACGTCCGCGCCCCAGCCGCCACAGTCGCAGGTGTCCGCGAAGCCAACGGCGCCCGCGAAGGTGACGGCGCCTGCCACCCCGGATATTCCCGCGGCGGGCTCGCCGGTTTCGGTGCCCGCTGCCCCTGCCGGCGCGATGGCGCCTTCAAGCGCGCCGGCGGCGCCCATCGCCGCGCCGAGCTCGCCGGCGACCGCTCGAGTCGCGCCCGCTCCCGCGGCGCACCACGCGTCGCCCGCTGCCGCCGCACCCGCCTTCGCGGAGCGCCCAGGCGCGCCTGCCGCCTCTGCGCCCGCTTCCGCGCCAAGTTCGACGGCTCCGACTGCGACGCCGTTCGAGCGGCCCGCTGCCCCGGCGGCCGTCGAAAAGGTCGCGCCCACTCCCGCGGCCGCGCCGGCGAAGAGGACGTCGTCCGGGCGTTCGGGCCAGTACGGCACGACGGACCCGGCTATGGCGTCGACCCTGCAGAATCCTGCGGCGCTCCAGCGCCTGTGGCAGGCGGCCATGAGCGACCTCAAGCGGACGAAGCCCGCGTACAACGTCATGTTCATCAACACGCGCATCGGCTGCGACGGTGCGGGCGAGGGCATCCTGATCTCATTTTCGGCGTCGAACTCGTTCGCGTACACCGCGGTGCAGCGGCCTGACGTGGTGGAATCGGTGTCCGAGGCGCTCGCGCGCGCTGCGGGCATGCCGGTCGCCTTCCGCGTGGAGCAGGACTCAGCCGGAGCGGGGCAGGGGACTCCGGGCGCGCCCGCCGTTCCGACGCCTTCGGCGCCCCAAGCTCCCGCCGTTCCGGCTGCGCCTTCGGCGCCTCAAGCGCTCGCCGCTTCGCAGGCGCCCGTCATGCCGGCCGCTGCTCCTGCGGGCGCCCCAACGCCGCAGCCTGGTGCGGCTCCCGCCGTCTCGGCGCCGTCGGGTGGAGTTGTGCCTGCCACATCGCCCGCTTCGGTCGCTGGTTCGGCGGACGCGGCGTCGCAGCCTGCTGCCGCCGTTCAGCCTGCCCAGCCGGTCATGCCGCGCCTGCGGCGTTCCGCGGCGTCGCTCGACGGGTCGTCGCGAGCAGCGGCGATGCCCGGCGAGGAGGCTCCCGATTCCGGCAACGCTGGCGTGAGCGCCCGCACGGGCGTCGCGTCCGAGGAGGGCGTCTCCGAAGAGGTGGCGGCCGACATGCCGCGCCCGGCGCCGAAGCGCAAGAAGCCGCTGCCCGTTCCGGGCGAGGGCGTGAAGCCGCCCACGTACGTGCGCGAGGGCATTCGCGAAGAGCGCGTGGACGAAGGCCACGCTGTCAAGGCCGGCGCCCATGCCGAAACGGAGGCGCCAAAGGCCACCGCTCCTTCGAGCGCGCCCGCGTTCGCGCCCGCCGCCGCACCTGCGTTCGAGCCTGCTGTTGCGCCCGCTGTCCCCGCTGCACCTGCCATCCCTGCCGCCGCCCCTGCTACCCCCGCCACACCCACTACTCCTGCCGTCGCCCCTGCGGTGGACGACGAGTACGACCGGGTGCCGCTGGACGCATACGAGGGCATGCCGTATCCGGAAGACGACGTGCTGCCGTGGGAGGACGCGCCCGCCGCGAGGCCGACGGCGCCTTCGCCGGCCTCGACACCGGCGCCGAGTGCCGCGCCCGCGCCTAACGTCGCGCCCGCGCCAGTTTCGAGCGGCCTCGTCGCGCGGCCGAACGCAGCTCCGGCGTCCGCCGCGCAGTCGACGGCCCCTGCGCCCGCTTCGGCGTCCGCGCCAAGCGCTGCGTCCCCGTCGGCTCCGGCCCCCACGCCCGTCGCCCAGCCGGTCGCGCCGGCAGCTCCCGTCCCGATGGCGGCCCCTGCCCCTGCTCCTGCCTCCGCTTCCGCGCCCGTCGCTCCGCCAAGCGGACCCGAGCCGACCGCCGACGAGCTCAACGCGTTCCTCTCGGCCGGCTTTGGTGAAGGCGTGGTCTTCCAGGAAGTGCGCGAATAACCGTGCGCGGAAGGCATGCGGTCGTATACACTGATTAGTTCCTGAACCGAAAGAAGGAGTACCCCCATGGACATGAAGGCGATGATGCGCCAGGCTCAGAAGATGCAGGCCGAGCTGGCGAAAGCCCAGGAAGAGATCAAGACCATGAAGTTCGAGGGCAGCGCTGGCGGCGGCATGGTGAAGGCCGTGGCCACGGGCGAGATGACCATCGAGAGCGTGAAGATCGAGAAGATCATTGTGGATCCTGACGATATCGACATGCTCGAGGACATGGTGACCGCTGCCGTGAACGAGGCATTGCGCGGCGTTGCCGAGATGAGCTCGCAGCGCCTGTCCTCCGCCACGGGCGGCATGAACATCCCGGGCTTGATGTAAACGTGCCGTTTTCCCATGAACTCGGCACCGTCGATTCAAAAGTTGCTTGACGAACTGGGCAGGCTGCCGGGCATCGGCCCGAAGTCTGCCCAGCGCATCGCGTACTGGCTGCTCAACGCCGACCGCGAGACGGCACTGCGCCTGGCGCAGGCCATCGTGGAGGTGAAGGAGACGGTGCGCTTCTGCTCGCGCTGCTTCAACTACGCCGAAGGCGACCTCTGCGAGATCTGCGCGTCGCCGAAGCGCGACGCGGGCATCATCTGCGTGGTGAGCGAGCCGCGCGACATCCCGCCTATCGAGCGCACGGGCGCGTTCTCGGGGCCGTACCACGTGCTCGGCGGCGCGCTCTCGCCCATGGAGGGCATCGGGCCGGACGATCTGCATATCACCGAGTTGCTGCAGCGCTTGGCGTCCGAAGATGTGCGCGAGGTGCTTCTGGCCACGAACCCGAACGTGGAGGGCGAGACCACCGCGGCCTACTTGGCGCGCTTGATCAAGCCGCTTGGCATTTCCGTCACGCGTCTGGCCAGCGGCCTGCCCGTTGGCGGCGATTTGGAGTTCGCTGACGAGGTGACCCTCGGCCGCGCCATCGAGGCGCGCCGGGCACTGTGATAGAAGTCGGCTGTTCTGCGAAACGAAACAGGCCACCGAGCAAAATGCCCAGTGACCTGCGAAAACTCTGGTGGTCGGAGAGGGATTTGAACCCCCGACCCACTGCTTGTAAGGCAGTTGCGCTCCCGCTGCGCCATCCGACCTCGAACGCTCATTCTCGCATAGACTAGCATGCTGCGCAAATCTTTTTCACAGGACGTAATTCCTGTTCGGACGCATGGCGTGATGCAAGATAGGACGAAGGTGGCGAACGCGTTTAAGGAGGGTCGTGTGCCGTGCGCCACGGTGGCGCTCCCTTTTTTCGGGCGGGCGTGGTCAAAAAACATCAAGGGGTTCTGTTGGTTTCTTGAAAAATGCGCTATACTAACCAAGGTTTTTCACGGAGAACCTATTTTAGGTGCTTCGAGGAAACGGAGGCTCTGCTTATAGGAGGGGAAGCAGAGCCTCTTGCTTTTTAGGCCGGCGCCGCACAGGCGCCGGCCTTTTCGCTTCCAGCTTTCTTTTCTAGCCCGCTTTCAATTGCCTCAGTGCGTTCGTACTCGATTAGTGCGTTTCCGCTTGCGCGCTGTGTGGTGCGTTCGTGAGCCGTTTTCGTTCTCGCGCAAGGTTTGTGCAAGGTTTCGGCAGATTGCGAACAAGATTCAACGTGCAATCCGGTAAGGCACGCTTGCCAAGATGGTTCCGTTGAAAGATGGGAGGTGCCATGCGAAGCAGAAGAACGACGATCGCCGGGATAGCGTGCGGGCTTGTTTGCGCCTTGTCGGTGTTCGCGTACACGCAGTCCGTGAACGACCAAGCGGAGCAAGCGCGCGCCGATATGCTTGCGAGCTACGGGGGAGAGCAGGTGGAAGTCTGCGTTGCGACCCGCGATTTGGCCGCGGGCGAGATTGTTCCCTCCGACGCGGTGGCCATGCGGTCGTGGATTGCCGATTTCCTGCCCCAGGAGACGGCGCGCTCGGCGGAGGACGTGGTTGGCAAACAGCTCACATCGCCGGTCCTGGCGGGAGAGCCCGTCTCTCTGCAGCGTTTCGAAGGCGAAGCGGATGCGCTCGACGTGCCCGAGGGCATGGCGGCGCTTTCGGTTCCTGCAGGGGACGTGCAGAGCGTGGGCGGGTCGCTTTCTGCCGGCTCGCGCGTTGACGTGTACACCACGGGCAGCTCGTCGACGAGCCTTCTGCTCTCGGGCGCGCTCGTGCTGGCGACCAGCGCGGGCGACGGTTCTTCGATTTCGTCTTCGTCGTGGGTCACGTTGGCGGTTAATCCCGACCGCGTTCAAGAGCTCGTGGACGCTTCCCAGAGAACAGAGCTGTACTTTGCCGTCTCCGTCGCGGTGGGAGAGGAAGGTGCGTCATGAGTGGTCAGGTCGTCTTGTGCGTGGACTCGGAATCGGCGCGTCGTCCAGAGCTTATCGGGCTTTCGGGCGAGCGATTGGACGCGCAGCCTTGGCTGAGCGTGTTCGAGGATGGCGCGACGGCGCGCACGCGGCTACGCGAATGCCGCGCGCGTTCGGAAGCGTGGGTCGTCTCGAGCGACGACGTCGACGCGATTAACCTTGCCGCGACCTTGAAGCGAGACGCGCCAGTCAACAGTGTTTACCTGGTCTCGTTTCGTCGCAGCGGGTCCTTGCGCAGTCGTGCGAGCGCTGCCGGCTTGGACGGGCTGCTCGATTTTGCGCAGTTCGCCGAGCGCTATCGAGCGTGCAAACGCCGCTCTTTGGCGGCAGGTCAGGAGAGCGCTGGCGCGAAGAGTGCTCGCATCATGGCGCTCGATGCATCTGGTGGCATGGAAGGCGGTCTGCCGGCGCGCTCGGGCGCCGAGAGCCATCCCGGCGCAAGCGACCCTATGGCGCCTTCTGCCGATGGTGCCATAGGGCCGGGGTGTCTCGTGCCGCCGAGCACCCCGGGACCTGTTGCCAAGCCTGCGCCTTCGAACGCTGCCATTCCCGAGCGTGACCGCTCGAGCGTGCCGGGCGCTGATTCGGAATTTCTAAGAGGCCTTGACCTGGGGGAAACGCGACGCGATCCCGCCGCCACGCCGCCTCCCGTGTCGCGCGCTTTGAAGCAAGGCGGGAACGAGCAAGTGCCCAACGACGCCGGGCGACGTGCGTTCGTCCTGGTGGTCGCCAGCGCAAGCGGCGGTTCGGGAAAGTCGACGGTCGCGGCGCTCTCTGCTGTGTTCGCGCAAGGTCTGGGACATCGCGCGCTTTTGGTTGACGCGGATTTCCAGTTCGGCGACGTGCACATTATGCTCGGCGCCAAAGGGGCTCCCACGTTCGATGGCGTGGCGGAGGGCGCGCCTCTGCCAGCTCCGTCTGAATCGGAATTGCCCGCGGTTCTTGCGGCGCCACGGCGACTTGAGGACTCGGAGCGGTTGGCCGGCATGCTTCCAGGGGTCATCGACCGTGCGAGCGCGTCGTTCGATGTCGTGGTGGTGAACACGGGGTCTTTGTGGGGCGAGCAGCATGCGGTGCTTGTCGAGCGGGCGTCTCGCGTTCTGTTCCTGGTTGATCAGCGCGCTTCGTCGTTGCAAGCATGCAAACGCGCGCTCTCGTTGTGCGAGCGCTGCGGCATCCCTACGGGACAGTTCCTGTTCGCGGTCAATCGCTGCAAGCGCGGTGCGCCGCTTTCCTCTATCGACGTAGCGTGCCTGCTCCAAGGGGCATCCGTGGTAGAGCTGCGCGATGGTGGGCGTGCGGTCGACGAGCTTATGACGGTTGGCCAGCCGCTCGGCCTTATCCAGGACGAGAACCCGCTGTGCGTGAGCCTTGAGAACGTGCTGGCGGATATCCTGCCCGGATCGAAGGCGGGAACGCAGGCTATGCCGGCCACCGAGCGCATGCGTGATGATGACGCTCGAACGGGCGGCGCGCTCTCGCGGTTGCGGAGGAGGGTGGCATGTCTTTGCTAGAGAGGTCCATTGCGATTTCGATGGAGGCGGCATGTCCCGACAGCGACACGGGAGACGCATGGTCGGTCAGCGCGCTCAAAGGCCGCGTGCAAGAGCGCATATCCGCCGATCGCATGGCGCTTTTGATGCGCGAAAGCCCGGGTCGTGCGCGTGCGGAGGTGCGCAGTGCCTGCCGCGCCGTCTTTTCGGAAGGGTGGGGCGTCGGCTTGTCAGCGACCGACCTGGCGGATTTGGTCGACCAACTGCTCGATGCGATATTCGGGCTCGGGCCCCTTGAACTGCCGCTTGAGGACGAAACCGTCACAGAGGTCATGGTCAACGGTACGCGGTCCCTGTTCGTTGAGCGCGAGGGCAAGCTGATGGAGCAAGACAACCCATTCACGGACGATGCTCAAGTCAGGGCGCTTATCGATCGCATTATCGGACCGTTGGGCCGTCGCATCGATGAATCCTCGCCCATGGTGAACGCGCGCTTGCCGCAAGGGCATCGCGTTAACGCCGTCATCCCGCCGCTCGCGCTGGATGGCTCGGTGCTCACTATCAGGAAGTTCAGGGAGAAGGTCATGACGCTTGAAGAAATGGTGCAGGCTGGGTCGATGGACGAACGCATGGCGCAGTTGCTCGCATGGGCGGTTCGCGCCCGCAAGAACGTAGCGGTCACGGGCGGCACCGGCAGTGGCAAGACCACGCTTCTCAACGCGCTCTCATGCAAGATTTCGCCGAGTGAGCGCATTCTCACGATCGAGGACTCGGCGGAACTGCGCTTTTTCGAACATCCTCATGTCGTGCGTCTCGAAGCGCGCCCGCGCAATGCCGAAGGCAGGGGGGAGGTGACGATTCGCGACCTGGTTACGAACGCGCTGCGCATGCGCCCCGACCGCATCGTGGTGGGCGAGTGCCGCGGCGCCGAGGCACTCGACATGCTTCAGGCCATGAACACGGGCCATGATGGCTCGCTCACAACGCTGCACGCGAACTCACCAGCAGAGGCCGTGATGCGCCTCTCGACGATGGTCCGCTATGCCGCCGATTTGCCAATCGACGTGGTCGAAGCGCAGATTGCCGGCGCGATTGACATGGCGGTGCAGACCGCTCGCGCTCCCGACGGGGCGCGCTACGTGAAAGAGGTGGTCTCGTTCTCGTTCGATGACGAGCAACGCCGGTGCGCCGTCTTGCCGCTGTACGAGAGCGACCGGGTACGTGGCGTGGAACGGTGGGCTGCACACCCTGATTGGCTGGAAGACGTCTGCGCGCTTGGCCTGGCGAGTAGGGAGGAGGTGGAGACATGGAAGCAAGCGTGCTCGCGGCAGCCGGCTGCTTAACGGCGTTCGCTTCGGCCGGCCTGCTCGGTGCGGCGTTCGCGGGACGCCAGGGTGCGGTCGCTCGCGCGCGCGTGGGGCGAGGCATTGGCGGGCGGGACTTGCTTTCGCGTGTCGTCTCGCGCGGGATTGTCTGGTCGCGTCCCGTGGCGTGCGCGGCACTTTCGCATGACTGGGTACGGTGCTGGTCGGCCGATGTCGCGCGAATGTTGGAGCGCAGGGGGCTGCCGGCAACGGCGGAGGGTGCTTGCTCGTGCGCTGTGGCAGCGCTTGCCGTCCTGTTCGTGGGAGGATGGGTTTTGGCGGGGCCGCTTGCCGGGTGTGCTCTTTCGGCGTTCGCTTCGGCGCTTGTCGCGACGGCAGTGAGGCGCGATCGGGAGCGCGGCGCCGAGGAGCTCCGTGACGCCACTCCGGAAGCGCTGCGCTCTTTGGGCGCATGCTTTCAGGCGGGACTTTCGCTTTTACAGACGTTCCGCCAGGTCGGTGGCGAGGTCGATGGCGCGCTTGGCGCCTCGTTTCACCGCGCGGCGCACGTTTTGGAGACGGGAGGCACCGTGCCCGAGGCGCTTGCCGATTTGAAAGAAGGTGCGTCCGCCGAGATGGCGTTCGTAGCGGTGGCGCTCGATATCCAACACACATCGGGCGGCAGCATGCGCCAAGTCCTGGACGCTGCGGGAGACTCGGTCGCCTCAGAGATGGAGCTGCGCCGCTCGATGCGCGTGCAGACCGCGCAAGCGAAGCTCTCCGCTCGCATTGTGAGCGTGATGCCTTTTGCGCTCATTGCCGTGTTCTCGCTCACGACAGAAGACTTCCTTGAGCCGTTTTTCAGCAGCGTGGCGGGCATGGGGTTGCTTGCGCTCGCGGTTGCCTTGCAAGTGTCGGGAATCGTGCTCGTTCGACGCGTGCTTACGGTCGGGGAGGTGTGATATGCCACCGGAGATTGCGCGCGCCCTCGCGCTCGCGAGCGCGCTTGCATGCGGCTTCCTGACCGCATTGTGGACGCGCGGGGTCGCTGCTCGTTGGATGGCGCGCGCGAAAGCGGGCTCCGCCTCTTCGAGGACGGGCCGGAGGTCGGCGATCGTGCGCTGGGCGCGCGATGAACACGTGCGCCAGCGCGCCGGGAGCGCGTCGTCTTTCTGGTCGTCGGGCGTCTTGGCCGCTCACACTGGGTGGATGGCGGATGCCGTCCGCCTGGCAGGGCTATCGGGCGAGGTCTCAGAGGGTGCTTTGTGCGCCGTTCGGGCGAAGGTGGGCTTTGGGTGTGCCGCCGCGGGGCTTCTCGTCGGCGCTTCGCTTTCGAACGAGCTTGCTGCGCTTCTGTGCGTGGCCGGTGCTGCGATTGGCGTCACGTCGACGTCGCGAGCGCTCAAGGCGGAAGCGACGCTTCGAGCGCGAGAGCTCGAGCGCAGCTTGCCCGAGATGCTCGAGGTTGTCTCGCTTGGTTTGCGAAGTGGCTTGTCGTTCGAACGGTCGTTCGAGCTCTACTATCGCCACTTCGACGGGATGTTGTCGCAAGCTGCGGAAGCGGCGCACCGTCGTTGGACCATGGGGTTTGCTACGCGAGAACAGGCATTGCGCGACATGGCGGCAACGTACGACTCGAAATTGCTCGCGCGGCTTGTGGAGAGCGTCGTTCGCTCGTTGCGCTTTGGGTCGTCGTTGGCGGATGGCTTGGACGCGCTCGCGGCCGAGGCGCGCGAGGTGAGAAAAACGCGCTTGCAGGAGGCGATCGCGAAGGCGCCCGTGAAGATGATGCTGCCGACTGGCACCCTCATCCTGCCCGCAATGCTGTTGCTCGTGCTCGGTCCGGTGCTGCTCGAGTTGATGGAAGGTTTCTAAGACGTTGGGAGGAATCATGAGCTTGTTGGGGTTGTCTGTGGCGTCGTGCGCCGCGAAGCGCATGGTGCGGTTTGCCTGGGAAAGTGCTGCGACGCTCGACGCACGAGCGCGCATCGCGCTCACGACTGCCCGTGCAAGAACGCGCGGGCAAGGCACGACGGAATACGCCATTCTCGTGGGAGTGCTGGTGGTGATTGCCATTTTGGCGATTACGTTGTTCAGACCGAAAATCCAAGAGCTATGGAACGCAATCGCCGAGGGCATCAACGGTCTGTAGGATCTCGCATGGTCGCGCAAGAGGGCGTTCGTCGTTTGCGCAAGTTTGTGCCTGCGGGCGGCATTCGCTCGCTTGCCCATGGACAGGGCACGGTGGAATTCGCGGTTGTGTTGTTCGGGTTCTTGGCATTGGCGGCAGCGCTTGGCGTGCTCTGGCGGAGCTTTCAAGACGGCCTGCTCGTGTCGCATGCGCTGCAGAGTGCCTCGCATCATCTTGAGACGGTCGTGCCGGGGGTGATTGCCGATGTCTTCCTGTACTGATTTCCGATTGTTCGCAATGCCGCCGGGCATGCTGCCAAAAGGCTGGACGCCGCCCGGACGTGGGCTGGCGCGTTTCCGTCCTGCCGTGCCACGCCGTGCCCCGTCTCCGAAAAGGGCGCGCGGCGTGCGTCGCCGCCCGCGGGATGCGCACGGGCAGTCAACCGTGGAGGCCGCGTTCCTTGTTCCTGTCCTGTTCATCTTGCTGTTGCTGCTCTTGCAGCCGGGCGTCGTTCTGTACGACCGCATGGTCATGAACGGCGCGGCGGCCGAAGGCTGCAGGCTGCTTGCGACGCGCACGGACGCGGCGGGAGCGGACATGGAGGCATACCGGGGCTCGGTGCTGCGTCGCTTGGGCAGCGTGCCGCAGGAAGAGCACTTTCATGTGCACGATGGCGGGGGCTGCTCGTGGGAGATTCTGCTCGACGGGGACGAAAGTACCGGCGAGGTGTCGGTGACCATACGGAACAAGCTTGAGCCCTTGCCGATTGTGGACGAGGCGGCGACGCTTTTGGGGATGGTCGACGAAAGAGGCCACCTCACTGTCGAAGTGTCGGCGAGCGCTCCCGCGCAGCCGCAATGGGTTGTGGAGAGCGAAGCCGGTCTTAGTCCAGGGACTTGGGTCGAAGAAAGGAGGTGACGGACATGCGTCTGCTCTGGCGGCAGCACGGTCGGGGCTTTATTGCCGATGACGGCGGGTTCACTACGGTTGGCATGGTGCTGGCCTTGCTCATCACGCTTTCATTGCTGTTTACCACGGCGCAGGTATACCGCGTGCAGACAGCGTCCGCTAGCGTGCAAAACGTTGCCGACTCCGTGGCGTTGGCGGCGGAGGGGCCCGTGGCCGAGTTCTACGTCGTCGTGCGCGTATGCGATGCGATTTCGCTTTCGCTCACGTTGACGGGGGTGGTTGTGACGGGCATTGGCATCGTGGCATTGTGCATTCCGCCGACAGCTGCGCTCGGTTCGAAGCTGATCGAAGCGGGAAAGAGCGTGTTCTCAGCGCGCGACTCGTTCGTAGAACAGGCGAACGCCGCGCTCGAGAAGGTTCAACGCGCGCTGCCATACTTGAGCGCGGCCGAGGCCCTCTCGGTTGCGCGCGCGAACTCGGGTGGTGTTAGCCAGGCCGACTACGTTGCTTTCGCGGTGCTTCTTCCTGAAAGCGGCGAGGCGGCGGAAATTCCAGGCGCCGGGAACGCCGATGGCGCCATTGACGCGGTGACAGCCGAGGAGGACAACCTGGCGGGAGCGGCGCAGCAGGCCGAGCAGGCGGCTCAAGAGGCGCAAGCGCAGAAAGAAGCGGCCTTCATGGCCGACTGCGGGCGCAACCCTGGGTACTGCATGTACGAGCGCGCTCGTTCGCTCGCGGGTATGGACGGCGCGTCGAACCCACTGTACGAGAGCGTCGATGCATGGAGCTTCTCGGTCGCGCTTTCGCGCGCTCAGGCTTACTACGCCGTTCGCGCGTCTCAGCAAGGGATTGAGGGGGCTACCGTAGAGGATCGAGCGGACTCCGTCTTGCGCGGTCGTTTCTACGCGTTCGCGCAGCGCGAGTTGGCGGGTGGCTACGTTCGCGAGACCGAGTCGTCTTTCGACGCCTATTTTCCCTCTTTGCCGCGCAATACCGCGCAGATGCGTGAGACGCCGCTGTTCACTGAAGTCGCCTATCCGGTGACGGACATCGATGGCGTGCGCACCATGCACACTTGGCAGGGGTGCCCGAACGCCGCGGATGCGGCGGGCATGGGCGCGATTATCGACCTTGAGTCCGGCGGGTACGCGACGTGCGAGCTGTGCCGATTCTCCGCTAGCAGCATGGGAAAGGTCGCGGCGGCGTCGACATCCATCGAGAATGGCTTCGAGCACCATTACGCGAAGGTCGTGCAGGCGGCGGAGGCGTATGAGAAGGCGCGTGATGCGGGCGATCCGCTAAAGCAGCAGGTCCAAGAGACGGCGGGGTCCTTGCTCGAAGGGTTCTCAGGCGTGCTGAGTGATGCTTCGAAGCGCGTCGAGGCGAAGCCGCCTGGCAGGGTCGGGGCAATCGCGCTTGTTGCGAACACGGCGCGCACGCCTGCGGATGCGGGGTTCGTGTCGTCGTTCGTGTCCTCGGGGAGGCCGCTTGGCGCGCGAGCGGCAGTGTCCGCAGCGACGCTCGTCTCCGACTCGCCCGAGGAAGGGCGCAACGTCCTGACCTCGCTGCTTGATGGCTACGCTTCGCGGGTTGGAGGGGCCGCCACGCAGGCGGGATCGCTTGCGCTGTCGTTCTGGTCGGCCGCCCTCGGAGCGTACGCGAACGGTTACGAAGCGATCCGCAATGCGTTGAAGTCCGTGCTTGACGGACTTCCACTCGCCAGCGCGAGCGGGCTCGGCACGTGGGCGGCGGATGCCCTTGAAAGCTTCATGGAAGGAATTGGGCTGCAGCCCGCGAAGCTTGACGCGCCCAAGCCGGCGCTTGTAAACACGGCGCGCGTGGCGGCAGCGGGAGGTGGCTTGTTCGCTGAGAAGTTCGCCGAGGTGCAACGCGGTGCGGTTTCTGCGTCCGAGAGTGTTTCAGGGGGCGCTTTCTCGGCGGCGGTGTCAAGCGTGGAGAACCGGGTCATCGAGGGGCTGGATGGATGGAACGGCACGATTGAGGTCGCTCGGATCGAGCTGTTTGGGCCCGATGGTCCGTCTATTCCTGTCGAGATTACGGTGCCGCAGCGAATTGTCAGCATAGGGAACGACGTTGTCGCCAGGGCGGTCGATGCGCTGCGCGGGCTCGTGGGGTCGGTCACGGGGGTGCGCCAATGGGAGTGAACAAGGCGTTGCTCGCGCTTGGGCGTCGTTCCGACAGCCGGAGCGACGCTGGGCAAATGACAGTCGAGTTCGTGGCCGCATTTCCCGTGCTTGTGCTCGTGGCCGTCATCGCGGTCAACGCTGGGCTGTTCCTTTCAGAGTGCGCTGCGTTCGACCGGGCTGCATGCGAAGCGGTGCGCGTTCACGCGACGTCGCCCGCATTTGGCGCCACGGCGGACGAGGCGTGCGGAGCCATTGGCGCCGACCTTGCGGAAGGGTTCTCGCGCGATTATCTCGCAACGAGCGTTGAGTCGGTCGACAAAGCGGGCGGCTTGATGACGTACGCAATGACGCTCGAGTTTTCCCCGACGCTGTTCGGCATGGGGTTAAAGACGGAGGTGTTCGGTGTGAGCCTGCCGAAAATCTCTCACCGGGTCGAGCACACGGTCGACCCGTACAAGCCAGGAGTGTTCCTGTGACCGCGCGGCATTCCGCCAGCCGTCAGACGGGCGAAAACCTCTCGCACCAGGCTCGTGCCGTCCGCGCTGCGATGACGGTCGCAGGGGTGATTCTTCTGCTTGCGGCGGGAAGCGCTCTGTCTCGCGACGCACCGGGTCCGGTGGCGAGCGAGTTTGCGAACGCGGTGCAGGGTGGGGAGCCGCCATCTTCGACGCAGGATGCCGAAGGTGGCGGGGAGCGCTTCGGCGGCGGGCAGGAAGGAGCGTCGGGCGGTGTGACGGAATCGCCAGGAGATGCTGTAGGTGGGCCGTCCGGTTCTTCTGACGGGGGCTCGCCTGCGGAAGGCGCGCTCGATGCTGTTCGCGATGTCATGACGGCGCGGGATCCTGCCGCCGATGGGGTTGCGCCTGAAGGCTTTGCTGAGGAGTTGTTCAGCGTTGAGGGGTTCGAGGAAATACGCGTCTCGGACGGCGGGGATGTGGTGGGCTTCCTGCTGCGCGATAGCGCCGAAGAAGCATTCGCTGCCTTAAAAGGACGACTCGAGGCGAACGGCTGGGCATTCATTGAGAGCGGGATCGAGAATGCGGGGTCGTTCGCAAAGCCGGGCGGCCTGTACCAATCTTGCTTTCTTTCCTGCACCGAGGTGGCTGGCATGACGGCGGTTGTCGTCCAGTGCCCGCACGGTGACGCTGGCTCTGACGCGTCGAGATGACGACGGGCGCAGCGTCGATTGGCGTTGTCGGAATGCGCCATCCGCGCTCTCAAGCGATAGCGAGAACAAAAGGAGGTCAGGTATGAAAACATGTCCGGTGTGCGGAGCTCGCTGTTTCGACGACATGGACGTCTGCTACGGGTGCATGCACCGATTCGGCCCGGGCGGCGCTGCGCCGGCGCCGCAGGCTGCCACGGTGTTCGGCCAGGCAGCGAACCCTGTGGCGCACCAAAGCGCCCCGAGCGACCCGTCCGCATCGAGCGCTCCAAGCGCGACGGCGCCTCCTGGGCAAAGCGCTCCTGTGGCTTCATCCGTACCGCTGGAATCGGCAGGATCAACAGCGTCTCCAGCGGCGCCTCCCTTAGCGCAAGGGAGCATGCTAGAGGGCGGGGCGGCTCCGCCCTGCGTTCCTTCGCCTTCCGCGCCTTGCGCTTCGGCCTCCTTGCCGCAGACGGTTGCGACCTCCGTTGCGGCATGCAATCCGAGCTCTAGCGGGGGCGCTACCGCGTTGGGGGCCGCGCGCTGCGAGGGGGCGGCCACGAGCGCGCTTGCCACTCCTTGTTCGGCGGCACCCGGAGCGTGGTCGGAGCCTCAAGCGCGCCCAACGCCTGATGGCGTGCGGCGTGGGCTCGAAAAGGAGGCATTGCCTGCGCACGGTGTCGCGGTGACGCCGGGTGCGACAGTCGTCTCGCAGCCGATTTCTTTCGACGAGATGAAGCGGGGCGCGGTGTTCCAGCTGGTCGTCACCCTGCGGCCATGCCCGCCTGCGAGCGCAGGGGAGGGGGCGTAGGCGTGATTGTGTATACTGGCGGGGTTTCAGGGAAGCTCGAGCGTTCGGGAGGAACGAGCCATGGCAGAGAACAACTACGTTGACACGCGAGGCGCCGTCAAGGAGCCTGTTCCGTTTACCGAGGCGGTCATCGAGGGCCTTGCTCCGGGCGGTGGCCTGTTTGTGCCGCAGAACATCCCGACGTTCTCGCTCGACGAAATCGTCTCCCTGGCCGACGTCCCGTACGCGCAGCGTGCGGCGCGCGTTTACAAGGCATTTGGCGTTGACCTGCCCGACGAGACGGTCGACGCGCTTATGGCGCAGGCATACGGGGACAACTTCGACGATGAGGCGATTTGTCCTATTACCTCGCTTGATGACAAGACCCACGTGCTCGAGCTGTGGCATGGCCCGACGAGCGCGTTCAAGGACATGGCACTGCAGTGCCTGCCGCGTTTCTTCTCCGCCTCTGCGAAAGAGCTGCGTGCCCGCGGAAAGCTCGACCACGAGTTCCTTATCCTCGTCGCCACGTCGGGCGACACGGGCAAGGCCGCGCTCGAAGGGTTCAAAGACCAGGACGGCGTCAAAATCGCGGTCATGTACCCTGATGGCGGCGTGAGCGACGTGCAGTACAAGCAAATGGCCACCCAGGCGGGCGACAACGTCATGGTCTGGGGCGTTCGCGGTAATTTCGACGACTGCCAGACGGGCGCGAAGGCCGTCTTCGGCGACGCGGCGTTCAACGAGCGCCTTATGGCCGAGCAGAAGGTGGCGCTTTCGAGCGCGAACTCCATCAACTGGGGCAGACTGCTGCCGCAGGTGGTCTACTACCTGTCCAGTTACGCCCAGTTGGTGGCGGACGGCAAGCTGGCCGCCGGGCAGGAGCTCGACGTGTGCGTGCCCACCGGCAATTTCGGCAACATCCTTGCAGCGTACTACGCCAAGCGCATGGGCGCGCCGATCGGCATGCTCTTGTGCGCGAGCAACGAGAACCGCGTTCTGACCGACTTCATCAACACGGGCGTGTACGATATCTCAGATCGCGAGTTCGTCCTGACGCCTTCTCCGTCCATGGACATCCTGGTGAGCTCGAACCTCGAGCGCCAGCTTTTCGAGCTCACGGGCCGCGATTCCCAGGCGGTCGCGCAGTGGATGGACGATTTGAAGCGCGAGAAGCGTTTCCGCGTGGACGCTGGCACGTTCGAGAAGATGCGCGCGCTGTATGCGTCGGATTCGGTGGACTCCGCGGCGTGCCTGGACACCATCAAGCGCACGTACGAGCGCACGGGTTACCTGCTCGACCCGCACACGGCGGTCGCTTTCGAGGTTGCTGAGCGCCTGCGCGGCGAGAACCCGGTGCTCGTGGCCAGCACGGCGCACTGGGCGAAGTTCGGCGAGGCGGTCTACCGTGCGCTTTATGGCATCGGGCTCGACGAGGGGCTTCCTGCGGAGGTCGCCGCGCTCACGGGCTGCGAGCTCAATGCGCTCATCGAGCGCGAGACGGGCGCGGCGCCTGTGCCGGCGGGGCTTGCCCGCCTGGACGAGATGCCGGTCCGTTTCACTGAGGTCATCGATGGCACGGTCGATGCCATCGAGGGCGCGGTGCTCTCGTTCTGCGCCTCGTAAGCGCACTGCCAGATATCGCCAATTCGCGCATTTGAGCGCGCCGACCCGATGCTGCGAGCTGGGTCGGCGCGCTCTTTTCGTTGCGTCCTGGCGCGGAAGGCGGGCTTTCGCGCCCTTGCCGCCAATGTGTGCGGATGCGTGCGCGGCGGCGTGGTGCTTGCCGGCTTCTAAGGCCGTGCTGGTAGGTTCATTTAGGGTCGTGCCGGGTGGGTTCTTGCCCATAGCCACGAAGGCTTTCGCTTGGCACGATGCGGCAGAACGCCGTATATTGTCTCTCGCGGATTATTCCGCCAATCAGAACATGCACTATGCGCGGGAGGCCCGCCTTCCGCATGAGGGAAAGGCCGGACGAATGGAGAACGCGTTCGAGGCGCTCGAAGCGAGCGTGAAGATCACCATCGTGAAGCCGGGGGTCGATTCAAACTCCATGTTCGGCCCGGGCGTCGCTGCGCTGTGCAAGGGCGTGCGCGACAGCGGCTCGCTGTACGCCGCTGCGCGCAGCATGGGCATGGCGTACAGCAAAGCGTGGCGCATCATGAAGGACACTGAGGCGGCGCTGGGCATGCAGCTGCTCAATCGCAACGGCGCTCATGGTAGCGACCTCACCAAGGAAGGCAGCAAGCTTCTTGACGCGTACTTGACGCTTTCGGCGCGCATTGCGGAGGACGCGCGTGGTCAGTTCCGCTCGCTGCTCGACTAGACGCCGCACGAGTGTCCGACGAGGCACTAGGCTGCGCAGGGCAATAGGCTGTGCAGGATACTAGGCTGCGCAGGAGGTTGCACGGGCCGCGCGCAATGACCGCCAGCGTACGCTTTCGGGTGTCGGCGGCAACCATCATTCCCGTCGCCAGGGGATTGGCGGCGGGATTTTTGTTTCGTCGCAGGGCGGCGGCGCAGGTTGCCAAGTTGCTGAATCCAGGGCCTTGCAGCGCCGTTCTGCTGAGCTCATGGCGTACGGCGCGATCTGTTAAGTCCAAGGTTGCATAGCGTCAATCCGCCGAGCCCGCGGTCGCACAATGCCGATCCGCTGAGTCCGCGGTCGCATAATGCCGATCTGCTGAGCTCGCGGTCGTATGACGCCAAACTGCTGAGCCCATGGCCGCACAGCACTGAGCTGATTCCGGGGTATGGAAATAAGTTAACTATGCCTTTCTTTTTTCTGGAATGGGGCGTATTATGCTACTGGTTAACCATGGTGAACAAGCGAACGCCGCCAACCGGCTTCGTCAGCAAAGGAGGTTTGGCCATGCAAGAAGCAGCAGCCGCGGAACCGGGAGCCACCGTGCCTTCTGAAGCATGCGTGCATGGCGCGCAGCTACCGTTGTCATTCGTGCCGACGGGTGGCTCAGTGCGCGTTATCAAGGTGCGCGGTAAGGGCGATGTGCGCCATCACCTCGAGAATCTTGGGTTCGTCGAAGGGGTGCAGGTGACGGTCGTGACCGAGAACGCAGGAAACCTGATCGTGGAGGTCAAGGGCACTCAGGTCGCGCTTGACAAGCAGGTCGCGCTTAAGATCATCGCTGGCTAACGACCTTCGGGCTGGTGAAGGGCTCGCGTTGCGACGATGCAGATTCGGGCTAGCGAAAGGCTCGCGCTGTGGTGACACAAATTCGGGCTGGCGAAGGGTTCGCGTTGCAGCGACACAAAGGAAGAAAGGCAGGGGACATGGCAGAGAACGCGCAGGGCACCACGCTTCGCGACGTCGGCATCGGGCAGACCGCCACGGTGCGGCGCTTGACGGGCGAGGGTGCAATCAAGCGGCACATCATGGACATGGGCATCACGAAGGGCGTCGACGTGTACGTGCGCAAGGTTGCCCCGTTGGGAGACCCCATCGAGGTCACCGTACGGGGGTACGAGCTTTCGCTGCGCAAGAGCGAGGCGGCGTGCATCCTCGTCGGTTGACGATGGCGCACAGCGAACCGGGATACGGTTCACAGGAGGGCCTGGGCCCTTTTTATATGCGATAAGGTTAGTCTCAGTTAACTTGCTGCCGGAAAGGACGGCAAGTTTTGACGGAAAGGAAGGACATGGGCATTCGCGTAGCGCTTGCGGGAAACCCGAACTGCGGCAAGACGACCCTGTTCAACAACCTGACCGGCGCCAACCAGTACGTGGGAAACTGGCCGGGCGTTACGGTCGAGCGAAAAGAAGGCACGTACACGCGCGACAGGAAGGTGCGCATCGTTGACCTGCCGGGCATCTACTCGCTCTCGCCGTACTCTCCTGAAGAGATCGTCAGCCGCGAGTACCTCATCGGCGAGCGCCCCGACGTGGTCGTGAATCTCGTGGACGCGACGAACCTCGAGCGCAACCTCTACCTCACCACGCAGATTCTCACGTTGGGCCTGCCGGTGGTCATCGCGCTCAACATGATGGACGTCGTCGAGAAGAACGGCGACAAGATAGACGTCGCGAAGCTCTCCGAGCAGCTCGGTTGCCCTATCGTGGGCATTTCGGCGCTGCGCAACCGTGGCACCCAAGAGCTCATGGAGGCCGTCAAGGCGGCCGCGGCGTCGAAGCAGCCTGCCGCGCCGCGGATGGCGTTCACGAAGGCTTTGGCCGACGCCGTCGCCGAGGTGCAGGGCATCCTGGAAGGATCCGTGAAGAGCGGCCTGAAGGAATGGTACGCCATCAAGATGCTCGAGGGCGAGGGCCGCACCGAGGACGAGCTGAAGCTCCCGAAGGCGAAAACGGATCGGATCGCTGCGATTCGCGAGCGGCTTGAGGACGAGTGCGATGACGACATCGACTCGATCATCACCTCCGAGCGCTACGACATGATCGCCGACGTGGCATCCGCCACGGTGAAGAGCTCCGGCAAAAGCCTTTCCACCACGCAGAAGATCGACCGCGTGGTCACGAACCGCATCCTCGGCCTGCCGATCTTCATTGCCATCATGTTCTTCGTCTACTGGCTTTCCATCAGCATCGGCACCGGCGTGGTGACCGACTGGGCCAACGACGGCATCTCCGGCGACGGTTGGCTCTACACGGGCGGCGCCGCCTACGAAGAAGCGGTCGGCGAATGGGAGGGCCAGCAGGCCGAGGCGGAGGCGTACCTGGCCGCCGCCGAGGAAGCGGGCCTGGACGTCGAGGGCTACACCGCCGCCATGGAGGTGGCGGAGCCTGAGGACGCAAGCGACGCCGAGGGGCTCGCTGCCTACGAAGAGGCGCAGGCAACCATCGCCGCGTTCATGGAAGAGGCCGAGGGCGCGAACGTCGTCGGCGAGCTTGAAGACGAAGAGACGGGCGAGGTCACCCCGGTCGACTACGACGCGTTCGTGGCGGCGACCGAGGCCGAAGAGCCCGATCCGACCACGTTCGGCTTGTTCATCCCGGGCTTGACGCCGGTCATCTCCAACGCGCTCACCTCCATCGGCGCGGCCGACTGGATGCAGAGCCTCGTGCTCGACGGCATCGTCGCAGGCGTGGGCGCCGTCATCGGCTTCATCCCCCAGCTCATCATCCTGTTCGTGCTGCTCGCTATCCTCGAGGGCTGCGGCTACATGGCGCGCGTCGCGTTCGTCATGGACCGCATCTTCCGTCGCTTCGGCCTGTCCGGCAAGAGCTTCATCCCGATGCTCATCGCTTCCGGCTGCGGCGTGCCCGCCGTTATGGCGACGAAGGCTATCGAGAACGAGCGCGATCGCCGCATGACCGTCATGACCACCACCATGATTCCGTGCGGCGCGAAAATGCCCATCATCGCGCTCGTGTTCGGCGCGCTGGCGGGCGGTAACTACGAAGAGACGTGGTGGGTCGCCCCGATGTTCTACTTCTTGGGGTTGGCCGCCATCATCGTCTCCTGCATCATCTTGAAGAAAACGAAGATGTTCGCTGGCGAGGCGGCGCCGTTCGTCATGGAGCTGCCGCACTACCACCTGCCCACGATCAAGTCCGTCATCATGTCCACCTGGGAGCGCGTGAAGGGCTACATCGTCAAGGCCGGTACCATCATCTTCCTGAGCTCGGTTGTGATCTGGTTCCTCTCGAGCTTCGGTTTCTACGAAGGCGCATTCGGCCTGCTCGACACCGAGGTTGACAATTACATGCAGTACAGCCTCATGGCGTACGTGGGCAACGCGCTCTGCTGGCTGTTCGCGCCGCTCGGGTTCGGCACGTGGGATGCCGCCGTCACCTCCATCACGGGCCTGGTGGCAAAGGAGAACGTCGTCGCCACCGTCGGCATCATCACGAGCATGTCGGACGCCGGCGAGGCCGATCCCGCCCTGTGGTCCTCGTTCCTGACGATGCTTGGCGGCAGTGGCGCCGCGGTCATGGCGTTCTGCGCGTTCAACCTGCTGTGCGCCCCGTGCTTCGCCGCCATCGGCACCATCCGCCGCGAGATGGCCAGCGCGAAGTGGACGTGGTTCGCCATTGGCTACCTGACCGTGTTCGCCTGGTGCGTCGGCCTGATCATCTACCAGCTTGGCGGCCTGGCTTTGGGCGAAGTGGCGTTTGGGCCGTTCACCGTCCTGGCCATCGTGGTACTGGCAGGGTTGCTGTTCCTGCTCTTCCGTCCGATGCCGAAGCGCCATGAGGAGAAGAGCGGCGCCGCGCTGGAA
>DVLD01000182.1 GCA_018715725.1 Candidatus Aveggerthella excrementigallinarum | reverse complement strand
GACAAGGGCATGACCTACCCGGAGCCGATGGACGAGATTCCGGCCGAGTTCCTCGAGGACGCCGAGATGTACCGTCAGGAGCTCGTCGACGCCGCCGCTGACTGCGACGACGACCTGATGGAGAAGGTCCTCATGGACGAGGAGATCACCGTCGAAGAGCTCAAGGCCGCCCTGCGCAAGGGCGTCATCGCCTGCAAGGTCAACCCGGTCTTCGTGGGCTCCGCCTACAAGAACAAGGGCGTGCAGGAGCTGCTCGACGCCGTCGTCGACTACATGCCGGCTCCGACGGACGTCCCGCCGATCAAGGGCATCAACCCGGACACCGAGGCCGAGGACGAGCGTCCGTCCGACCCGAAGGCTCCGTTCGCGGCCCTCGCCTTCAAGATCATGACCGACCCGTACGTCGGCAAGCTGACCTACCTCCGCGTCTACTCCGGCAAGCTGGCCGCTGGCTCCTACGTCGTCAACGCGACGAAGGACAAGAAGGAGCGCATCGGCCGTCTGCTGCAGATGCACTCCAACCAGCGCGTCGACATCGACGAGTGCCAGGCGGGCGACATCGTCGCCGTCGTCGGCCTCAAGGACACCACCACCGGTGACTCCCTGTGCGAGGAAGGCCATCCGATCATCCTCGAGTCCATGGAGTTCGCTGACCCGGTTATCGACATCGCCGTTGAGCCGAAGACGAAGGCCGAGCAGGACAAGATGATGATCGCCCTGCAGAAGCTGGCCGAAGAGGACCCGACGTTCCGCGTGTCCACCAACCACGAGACCGGCCAGACCATCATCGCCGGCATGGGCGAGCTGCACCTCGAGATCATCATCGACCGCCTGCTGCGCGAGTTCAAGGTCGAGGCGAACGTCGGTAAGCCGCAGGTTGCTTACCGCGAGCGTCCGGGCCACGAAGTGCTCAACGCCGAAGGCAAGTTCGTCCGCCAGTCCGGCGGTCGCGGCCAGTACGGCCATGCCGTCATCAACATGTACCCGCAGGAGGCCGGTGCCGGCTACGAGTTCGAGAACAAGATCGTCGGCGGCGTCGTGCCGAAGGAGTACATCCCGTCCATCGACAAGGGCATCCAGGAGGCGCTCAACTCTGGCGTCCTGGCTGGCTACCCGGTCGAAGATGTCCGCGTCGAGCTCATCGACGGCTCCTACCACGAGGTCGACTCCTCCGAGGCCGCGTTCAAGGTTGCTGGCTCCATGGCCATCAAGGACGCGCTGAAGAAGTCCGACCCGGTCATCCTCGAGCCGGTCATGGCCGTCGAGGTTGAGACCCCGGAAGAGTACACGGGCTTCGTCATGGGCGACATCCCGTCCCGCCGCGGCCTCATCCAGGGCCAGGAGCAGCGTGGCAACGCCGTCACCATCAGCGCGAAGGTTCCGCTGAGCCAGATGTTCGGCTACGCGACCGACCTTCGTTCCGGCACGCAGGGTCGCGCTGTCTACACCATGCAGTTCGACTCTTACGAGCCCGTTCCGAAGAACGTCGCCGAAGAGATCATCAGCAAGGCTGGCGGCTCCCAGGCGTAACGCCGGACCGCAGGGCATATTTGGAGGTAACTGAAAGTGGCTAATCAGAAGATTCGCATCCGCCTCAAGGGATACGACCACGAGATCGTGGACCAGTCCACGAAGCTCATCGTGGACACCGCCCAGAAGACGGGTGCCAAGGTTTCCGGACCGATTCCGCTGCCGACGGAGCGCAACCTGTACTGCGTCATCCGCTCGCCCCATGTCAACAAGGACTCTCGCGAGCAGTTCGAGATGCGCACCCACAAGCGCCTCATCGACATCCTCGAGCCGACCCCGAACACGGTCGACTCCCTGATGCGACTGGATCTCCCGGCAGGCGTCGACATCGAGATCAAGCTGTAAGGGGGCGCTGAGGACATGATTCAAACGATTTACGGCAAGAAGCTGGGCATGACCCAGGTGTGGACGGAGAACGACGACCTGATCGCCGTCACCGTCATCCAGGCGGCCCCGAACAAGGTCGTCCAGGTCAAGACCACCGAGACCGACGGCTACGAGGCCGTGCAGATGGGCTTCGGTACCATCAAGGCCAAGAAGGTCAACCGTCCGATGGCCGGCCATTTCGCCAAGTGCGGCACCGAGCCGACCCGCTACCTGCGCGAGGTTCGCGTGGACAACGCGTCCGAGTACAAGACGGGCGACGAGGTGACGGTCGCGAACTTCGCCGAGGCGAAGAAGGTCGACGTGCAGGGCACCTCGAAGGGCAAGGGCTTCCAGGGCGTCATGAAGCGCTGGGGCTTCCGCGGCGGCCCGGGCGGCCACGGCGCGCACTTCCATCGCGCTCCGGGTTCCGTCGGCCAGTGCGCCACGCCGTCCCGCGTGTTCAAGGGCCTGAAGCTTCCGGGCCACATGGGCTGCGACACGGTCACCGTTCGCAACCTTGACGTGGTCAGGATCGACGAGGACCAGAACCTCATTCTGGTGAAGGGCGCCGTCCCGGGCAGCAAGCAGGGTCTCGTGCGCGTCCGTGTGGCGAAATAGCAACCAAGGAGTTTATTGATATGGCATCTATCGAAGTGAAAGACGCTGCGGGCAAGAAGGTCGAGGATCGCGACCTGAACGCCTCCGTCTTCGGCATCGAGCCGAACATTCACGTCGTGCACACCGTGGTTCGCTCCCAGCGTGCGTCCTGGCGTGCCGGCACCCATGACACCAAGACCCGCGGCCGCGTGAGCGGCGGCGGCAAGAAGCCGTGGCGTCAGAAGGGCACCGGTCGTGCCCGCCAGGGCTCCATCCGCGCTCCGCACTGGACCGGCGGCGGCGTCGTCTTCGGCCCGCATCCGCGTTCCTACGCGTTCCGCGTGAACCGCAAGGAAGTCAAGCTGGCCATGCGCTCCGTCCTGTCCGGCAAGTTGGCCGACAACGAGCTCATCGTGGTCGAGGACTTCGCCTTCGAGAAGCCCCGCACGAAGGACGCTGTCGCCGTGCTGAAGGCTCTGGGCTGCGAGGACGTCCGCACGACCGTTGTCATCGCTGACGACGACATCAACGGCTTCCTGTCCTTCCGCAACATCCAGAAGGTCAACGTGCTGCCGGCTTCCGAGTCCAACACCTACGAACTGATCGACAACAAGAAGCTGATCCTCACGAAGTCGGCTGTGAACTACCTCGAGGAGGTGCTCGCATAAATGAAGGATGCTCGCGAGATCATCATCCGCCCCATCATCACGGAGCATAGCTACGACATGATGGAGAAGGGCGTGTACACCTTCGAGGTGGCCAAGAGCGCGAACAAGATCGAGGTCCGTAAGGCCGTCGAGGAGATCTTCAACGTCAAGGTCACGAAGGTGAACATCATCAACGTTAAGCCGAAGCCGAAGCGCGTGCGCTACCAGATCGGCAAGACGCGCGCCTGGAAGAAGGCCATGGTCACCCTCGCCGAGGGCGACACCATCGAGCTCTTCGCCGCGAAATAGTCTTGCAGGCCTGACGGCAAGCAAAACGAGCCGATGCCGCGAAGGTTCGCAGCATCGAGCGTGACGCGTACGGGCTGGGTCGGACGAACGTCCGGTCCAGCCCTTTTTGCGTTTTGCGCTGGTGTCGTGGCACGCTCTAGCGCGTGTGGGCGGGCTTCTTGCCCCAGTAGACGTTCAGAAAGCGCTTGCGGCGGTCGGTGTGGCATTCCTCGGGCGGCAGCGCCGCCAGACGGAAGGCGGACGCCGCGACGTCCAGGGCGGCGTTCGGGCGGCGGATGGCGCGCCCGTTCACGAGCAGCGCCTGCAGGCTTTCCGGCCGTCGTGAGAAGTTGCGCAGCGCGCTCAAGAGCTCGCGCGCGGTGGTGACGTGCAAGGCGGCGCCCATGGCCGTGAGCATGAGGACGTTCGCTTTCTCTTGGCCGTACGCTTGGCCGATAAGGATCATCGGCGTCTCGGAGCAGAGGCACTCGGTCACGGTGAGGCCGCCCGACTTGCAGATGGCCACGTCGCTTGCCGCCATGAGGGCTGCCATCTCGTCCACGTAGTGCAGCACGGTCACGTTCTCAAGCTCCAGGTCCGCCACGAGGCCTTCAAGGCGCGCGGCGTATTCCAGGTCGCGTCCGGTCACGATGACAAGGTGCATGTCCTGGAAATGCGCCATGGACGGCAGCACCTGGTCGAGCGCCTCGCGAAAGTGCACGTAGGGCTTCGGCAGGTGCGCGCCCGCCAGCGCGAGCACGATCTTCTTGTCCTGAGGGAGGCCAAGCTTCGTGCGGACCTCGGTGCGGTCGTAGCTGCGACGGAAGTCGGAGCGCGTGGGGATGCCGGTGATGAGCATGTTGCGCTCGGGCACGAGGCGCGGGCGCAGGGTCTCGGCCATGGACTCGGTGTCGATACAGAACAGGTCCGTCTGGCGGTGCGGCCACAGGCCTTCGGTCTCGTAGTCGGTCGGCACGCTCAGGATGGGGAAGTCGAGTCCCGTGAGCATGCGCGCGCCCACCGAGCAGTTCGCCGCCATGATGTGCGTGCACACGATGGCAAGAGGGCGGGCCTCGCGCACGTACGCGGTGAACTTCGGGAACATGACGCGCGAGATGCCCGTGCCGCCGCCCCACAGCAGGCGTCCCGTGAACGTGAAGCGCCAGGTGAGGTCGTACACGGGACGGGTGATGCCCGTGAACATGGAGGCGGTCTTGTTGCCGTCGAAGCGGACGCGCCCGAAATCCAGGATGTCGAGCACCTCGACCTCGACGTCGGGCGGCACGCTCACGCCGGCGCGCTGCGCCGCGTCGGGGCTGTCGCGCAGCTCCTCGACGGCCTGCGCGACGGCGATGGCGGCGCTGCGGTGCCCTGAGCCCACCGACGCGTGCACCACGAGCACGCGCGGGCGCAGGTCGGCGCGCGCCTCGTCCGACGACGCGTCCGCGGTCTTCGCGCGGTCTTCGCCTCCGACGTCTGCGGCGGGCGCGGTGACGGCGGGGGCGTCCTGCCGCGCGCCGTCGTCCGGCGGCCGCTGGGTTGACGGTATCGTTTCGCTCATATCCATGCGACCATGATACTGCATGCCCGTGCTATGATTCGAGGGGGATAAGGCCGTTACGAGAGCGCTGCCACCCCGTCATCGGAACGGCATGTGGCGCGGCGCACGGGAGGAAGACCATGGCTTTCGTCGAATTCCGCGATGTGCGCAAGATATACCAGATGGGCGAGGTCGAGGTGGCCGCCGTGGACGGCGTGAACTTCGACATCGAGCAGGGCGAGCTCGCGGTCATCGTGGGCCCGTCGGGTGCCGGCAAGACCACGGTGCTCAACATGCTGGGCGGCATGGATTCGTGCACGTCGGGCCTCATCAAACTTGACGGCCGCGAGATCAGCGCGTTCTCGGAAAAAGAGCTCACCCTGTACCGGCGCTACGATATCGGCTTCGTGTTCCAGTTCTACAACTTGGTCCAAAACCTCACGGCGCTCGAGAACGTAGAGCTCGCCTCGCAGATTTGCAAAGACCCGCTTGACGCGAAAGAGTGCCTGGAGCAGGTGGGTCTGGGTCACCGCATTGGCAACTTTCCAGCGCAGCTTTCCGGCGGCGAACAGCAGCGCGTCGCCATCGCCCGCGCGCTCGCCAAGAACCCGAAGCTTTTGCTGTGCGACGAGCCCACGGGCGCGCTCGACTACCGCACGGGCAAGGCCATCCTGAAACTACTGCAGGACACGTGCCGCACCACGGGGCGTACCGTCGTGCTCATCACGCACAACCAAGCGTTCACGGCCATCGCTGACCGCGTCATCCATGTGCGCGAGGGGAAGGTCTCCTCCATGGAGCTGAACGCGCATCCCGCCGACGCCGCAACCATCGAGTGGTAAGCGCACGGACATGAGGAACGCGTTCAACAAAGAAGTGCTGCGCTCGATCACCCATTCGCTCGGGCGCTTTCTGGCCATCGCCGTCATCGCGGCGTTGGGCACGGGCTTTTTCGCCGGCTTGCGCATGACCGGCCCGGACATGCGCCTGGCGGCCGACCGATTCCTCGACGGCACGAATCTCTACGATATCCGCGTGGTCTCCACGCTGGGATTCTCCGACGAGAACATCCGCCAGCTTGAGGCGGTGGAGGGCGTTTCCCAAGTTATGCCTGCCCACCAGGCCGACGTGCTGGCATCCGTCGGATCCGACCAGTACGCCGTAAGCCTGCACTCGATTGACGCCGACGCTGCCCGCGCAAGCGGCGGCTCCGACGGCGCCACGGTTGTTTCGGACGACGAGGGCTACCTGAACCGCCCCGTCCTGGTGGAAGGGGAGTGGCCTTCGGCGGCCAACGAGTGCGTCATCTCCTCCGACGCCATCACCGACCATGAGATCAACGTGGGCGACACCCTCACCGTGGTGGACGCCGCGGCGGACGTCGACACCGTCCTGGCGGAGCGCGAGCTCGTCGTCGTGGGCAAGGTTCGCTCGTCCGCCTATATATGCTTCACGAACCTGGGGTCCACCACGCTGGGCAGCGGCGTGCTCGATCAGTACGCCTACGTGCCCGAGGGGGCTTTCGCCGAGGATTACCCGGCGACCGAGGCCTACCTGTCCGTCGCGGGCGCGCGCGACGTCGACGCTACGAGCGCGGCGTATGACGACCTGGTGGCGGCAGTGGAGGAGCGCGTGAACGACCTGGCGCCCGATCTTGCCGCCGAACGGCTTGACGGCTTGAAGGCGGAGGCGCAGGAGCAGGTGGACGAAGCCCGCGCTGAGTACGAGGCGGAGCGCGCCGACGCCCAGGCCCAGCTCGACGACGCCCAGGCTCAGCTCGACGACGCCGCCGCCCAGCTGGACAGCGCCCAGTCGCAGCTTTCGAGCTCGCTCTCGCAGCTGCAGGACGCGCGCAGCCAGCTCGACAGCGCGGCGGCCACCATCGCCGCAAGCGAGCAGGAACTCTCTGCGGGCGAGGCGGGATGGCGAGCGGGCGCGAACGAGCTCGCGTCGCAGCGTGCCTCCGCTGAGCAGCAGTTCGCCGACGCGCAAGCGCAGATCGACGCGCAGCGACCGGCCGTGGAGCAGGGCGCCGCACAGCTCGACGCGCTGCGCGGCGCCGTCGCGGGCATCGAGGCCCAGATGGCGGCCCTTGACCCAGCGAGCGCCGAGTACGCCGCCCTCGCTGCGCAGG
>DVLD01000016.1 GCA_018715725.1 Candidatus Aveggerthella excrementigallinarum | reverse complement strand
GAGTGCACCGAGGTTGGCATGTACCTGGCCATGGCCCGCGTTGCCCATCGCGAGGGCTATCCGGAGATCGGCCTGTACTGGGAGAAGGCGGCCTACGAGGAGGCGGAGCATGCTTCCAAGTTCGCCGAGCTGCTGGGCGAGGTCGTGACCGACTCCACCAAGAAGAACCTCGAGATGCGCGTCGAGGCCGAGAACGGCGCCACCGCCGGCAAGACCGACCTCGCGAAGCGCGCGAAGGCCGCCGGCCTTGATGCCATCCACGACACGGTCCACGAGATGGCCCGCGACGAGGCGCGTCACGGCAAGGCGTTCGCCGGTCTGCTGAAGCGCTACTTCGGCTAAACCGCAGAGTCTCCGCCGCGCCCTAGCGTGCGGGATCCCTGAGCACGAACGAGCTCCCAGGTTGTGTGCCTGGGAGCTCGTTTTGTTGTGCGCCAAAGGTCGTGCCGTGTGCGCGGCGGGGTGGTGGTTCGCGTGCGGTCGTTCGCGATTGCGGGCTCGAGCAGCCTGGCATTTTCAGAACCGGCGCCCAGCATCAGCTATTATGCGTGCGAACGAGTTATTCGAAGCGGACTGCAATGATGACATCATGCGGTTTCTTGGGCGAGCATAGCCGCAAACGGAACGCCGCGAAGGCGTAGAAAGGGCGCGTTGCATGGTTTGGTTTTCAGAGGCGCGCATCGACCAGCTGATAGCGGAAGACGTGCCGTACCTCGACCTCACCAGCGAGGTGCTCGGCGTGGGCGACCAGCCGGGCGAGATGGAGTATTACACGCGTGAGGATTGCGTCCTTGCCGGAACGGGCGTTGTGGGGAGGATCGCTCGGCACCTGGGCTGCGAGGTTGTCAGCGCGCGCGACGACGGCGAGCGTGTTTCCGCGGGCGGGTCGCTCATGACGCTGCGCGGGCCTGCGTCCGCGCTCCATCAGGTCTGGAAAGTGGGTCTGAACACGTTCGACCATCTGTCCGCCGTCGCCACGAAGACGCGCCAGATGGTGGATGCCGCCCATGCGGTGAACCCTTGCTGCGAGATTCTCACCACGCGCAAGAGCATGCCGGGCGCGAAGGACTTGCTGACGCTCGGCGTCCGCGCGGGCGGCGCGTGGCCGCACCGGCTGGGCCTGTCCGAGACCGTGCTGGTCTTCGATCATCACATTGCCTTCCTGGGCGGTTTCGAAGCGTTTTTGGAGCAGCTGCCCGCCATCCGAAGCCGCTGCGTAGAGAAGAAGCTCTTCGTGGAGGCCGGCGAAGAGCACGCCCGCATGCTGGCGCACGCCGGCGTTGACGGTATCCAGTTCGACAAAATCCCGGTCGACCGCTTGGCTGACCTTGTGCGGGAGCTGCGCGGGATTGACCCGCGCCTGACCTTAATCGCCGCGGGTGGCATCAATCCTTCGAACGTGGCCGCGTACGCCGCCACCGGCGTCGACGGCATCGCCACCACCGCGCCGTTCTCCGCGAAGCCGCTCGACATGAGCGCCCGCATGCGCATGCTGTAGGGGAGGGCAATAGCGCGCGATTATCGTGTCGAGCGTGACAAAGGGTCACGTGCTTTGTCACGTGCGTTCCTATACAGCCGTTGACATGTGTCCGGCCGTTTTGCTCCCATTCCGGCATCGGCGCATTCATTCCAATATCGGCGCCTCTGGGGCGCGGTTCGCTATCATGGCAGTAGGCAGAGTCCGTTCGTTTCGAAAGGAGACCCCCATGGCCGACGAGAAGAACACCGACGTCCAGGTGACCAACGACGAGCTGAGCGACGAATCGCTGAACGAAACGAGCGGTGGAATGGAGATCCACAACAAATATATCATGTGGTCCATCAAGTGCCTTGATTGGGAGTGCGGCGCAGTCGACGCTCCCATTTTGCCTATTGGGCAGATGCCCGAGAGGAAATGCTTCAAGTGCGGCGGCACAAACGTTGACGTAAATCCCCACTATCTCTAGGCGTCCTCCATCGCCGTCGAGAGCCTTCTCGTCGGCGATGTCGCTTTGCGCGCCGCGCCGCGTGCGCTGCGCGGGCTGAGTTCGTGCGAACAAGGGCTGCAACGATAGCCCGTCGCACTGAGCAAGATCGCACGTCAGGCCCATGGGGTGATGACCACTTTGAGGCAGTCGTCCTCGTGCGCCTCGAAGGCGCGATAAGCCTCCAGGATGTCGTTGAGCGGGTAGCGCTTCGAAATGAGGCAGCTGGTGTCGATCTTGCCTGCTTCGATAAGCGCCATGACCTCGTCAAGGCTGCCCGCGTCGACGCCTCCTGTCTTGAAGACGAGGTTCTTCCCGTACATGCTGGGAAGCGGTAGCACCTGGTCACGTACGTACATTGCCGAGATGACGACGATGGCGTTCGGGCGCGCGATGCGCCAGGCCATCTCGAACGTGGCGTCGCTGCCTGCGGCTTCGACGACGGTATCGGCCCCGCGGCCTTCGGTGAGGTCTCGCATGGCGCGCTCGATCTCCTCGAGGGGCGCGCTTCCGTCGATGACGGAGTCAGCCAAGCCGAGCTTCTTCGCCAGTTGGGCGCGATGGGGGTCGCATTCGATAGCGATGATACGCCCGGGGTTCGCAAGCTGCGCGCACATCATGGTGGCGAGGCCCACCGGGCCGGCGCCGATGACCGCGACCGACGAGCCCTCCTCGATCTCGGCGAGACGTGCGCCCCACCATCCCGTCGCGAGGATGTCGCCCAGGAACAGGGCGTCCTCGTCGGAGACGGAGTCGGGGGTGCGCGTGAACGCGTT
This sequence comes from Candidatus Aveggerthella excrementigallinarum, assembly GCA_018715725.1. Classification (GTDB taxonomy): domain Bacteria; phylum Actinomycetota; class Coriobacteriia; order Coriobacteriales; family Eggerthellaceae; genus Aveggerthella; species Aveggerthella excrementigallinarum. The sequence continues at coordinate 4,171 of DVLD01000016.1, read as the reverse complement.
GTCGGCGAAGGGGACGCGCACGAACTCCGCTTGGCAGCCGTCGATGCGGCAGCCAAGCTCCCAGCCGCCCTGCACGCAGTTGTTCACCCAGCCGCGCTCGCAGAAGAAGCACGTGCCGCAGAACGTCTCGCAGCTCACCGCGACGCGGTCGCCTGGCGCAAATCGCTTGACATCCGCGCCGACCTCCTCGACCACGCCCACGAACTCGTGCCCCAAGGTCGTATTGGGCACCGCGCCACGCATGATGTGCAGGTCGCTCGTGCAGATAGTGGAGCGCGTTACGCGCACGATGGCATCAGTGGGAAGCTGCAGCGCAGGGCGTGGGCGCTCTTGTAGCGCGATATTGCCATGTCCGTCGTGTACCAGTGCTTTCATGAGGGGTCCTTTCGCGCGTAAGTTTCGCTCATGGTAGCACGGGGCTGGGTGGGCGCCCTTTTGGGCTGTGCGAAGGGCGGGTGGCTCGCACTGGTTTCACTCCAGCATCGAAGCGATCGATTTTGCGCTCGTTCTGCGGTCTGGGTTTTCTAGCGAAATGCGCCCAGTCGTCGGCGAGGGTCTTCGCCCAATTCTTTGGCGCTGTACTGCGGCTTGCTTGCGCGAAGCTCCTCTTTATTGACTCGATTGTTTTGGATTGCTGATGCGAGCGCCCACACATCTTGTATGCCTTGCCCACCTTTGCTGCAAACGAAGGGGTCGCGATCATCCGCAATGCCCATTGCCCATGCTCTTATCCCCTCCAACAACGATTTCGTATTCTGGTTGTCCGTCTGCTCAATGGTTCGATCGAGACTGGCTATGAACGCGCGCACTTGAAGAGCGCTTGCGTGATTCACGATAAGGTTGTCGAGGATAGCTCGATGCTCCGACTCGAGCAGCTCCGCCTTCTTCATGGCGCGTTGCCAGGCTTCCACCTCTGCTCTTCTTTCTCGATGGGCTCTTCCAGCTCTCTGGTGTTGGCTGCCCTGCCTGTCGTGACGCACAGCTTGTAGAGCGCCTCCCCAATCTGCTCTTCAACAGGCTTTCTTTTCGAGTCGGAACAGACAAGCAAAGGCGTGTTCGTGCTGGATCGATCTTGGAAAAACGAGAAGGTCAGCTCTTTCTGCTTCTCTTTTATGAGCATAGAGAACTCTCCAAGCGGTACGTAGATATAAAACCGCCAATCCAGGTTGTTCCTGCTATCTATGCGCTTTTCTCCTTCGCGGATTGCGCCTTCGATTTCGTACAAGCGTTTATCGAGCGTGTCTAAGATTCTCAATACCCTTCGCTCGTTCGCTTTCGAGACGTTGAACGGGACGACATATTCTCGGGAATTGTCATGCCAATACGAGTACCGGTAGGAATCCTTCGATTCTTTCTCCTGCTTTTCCCATTCGCTGATTCTTTCTTCCAACTGTTGAACCCAGATGGAGGGATTTCTCAGCTGTTTCTCCACGGTGAAAGTTTCACAAAACTCCTCAATCAAGTGTTTGGATTGGTCGGTGATGAGGAGAAAAGGGTCATCGCCTGCAAGCTAATCGTCGGCAAGGTCATCACGGGAGACCCTTTCAATGGCATATCCGAATACCAGGTTGGAGAGTGGTCTCGTTACATCAGGGAGTGGAGGAATGGGGACTGCATTCCTAGACTTCTCGCTTTTGCCCAGTAGCCGCGCGGCGGCAGAGGGATGGCAAGATTGATTAGTCGTTTTCTCAGCGCGACGTCAGATATGCCTTCTTGCTTTGCAAGCGTTCTGACGGGCGTCTTCCAGACTTCGTCATAGAGCTGCTTGCGTTTCTCATTCGAGATTCTTCCAAAACACATGGTCGCTCCATCGTTTGTCGCGGGTTCGCCGATTGCGTTGCTGTCGGGGTGCTTCGCGTTGCGTACTGGCTGATCGCTAGCTTAATCAGGTTTTAACTCGATGTATAACTCATGTCCCCATAACACCCGGAATTGCTATTTCTGCGGCTTGCGGGCGACGACTGCGAAGCTGAGCGGGATTCTTGGCATGCCTTCAGGCATCGTCCAGCCTTGTGCTGTCTCCGTGAGGAAGGGGAGCGCCTTCCATTCGGCATGGGGACTCTCGCGGAGCGCCTCGATGGAAAGTCCTGCCGCAAGCAGGCTGCCGATGATTTCCTGGAAGTCGTGACGCCAGTTGTGGTTTGCGGTGTGGGATATCTTGCCCGCCGAGCCTTCGACGTAGCTTTCGTCGCTTTCGTAGTCGATGCTGCCCGTGCCGCTCAGGTAGTCCTCGGTGACGGTGAGCGACTCGTAGCCGAGCGCGTCGAGAAGCGGGTGGTCGTCGCGCAGGAGGAACACGCCTCCCGGCACGAGCAGGTCGGCGATCGAGCGCGCCCAATCGCCCAGGTCGGGGAGCCACGTAATCGCGCCCGTGCCCGTCACCACGACGTCGAAGGTCCGCTGGATGACGTGCGAGGCGAACCGCGCGTCGCCTTCCACGAAGGTTGCGTTCGCGCCAGCGCGCCGTGCGATGCCCCGCGCGTGCGAAAGCGATGCGGGGGAGAAGTCGAGCCCCCATGCCTCGCGCGCGCCAAGGCGCAGCCACGAGATCGTGTCGGTGCCGATGTGGCACTGCAGGTGGAGGACGGAAAGCCCCGCTAGCCCCGCTTGTGGAAGGTGCGGCGAGAGCGCTTCGAAGTCGCGCCGTGCGACGCCGGAGATGTAGCTCGAGTCGGAAACAAGCCGTTCGACCTCGTAGAACGCCGATTCCGCGTGCACGTTGGCGCGATCGTCCCAGTTGTCGCGGTTTTCCGCGAGCTTACGAGCGAGCGCGTTGTCGGGGCGGGTTGCAGAGGTGCTGGCAGATACGCTTGCGACAGCACTGTCGAGTGCGTTTAGGCTCACGCCGCCGAATGCGTTTGCTGTGCGGAGTTCCTTTTCGTACATGCGTCCGAACAGGCCGTCGTCGTCGCGCACCATCTCGCGGAAGCGCCAGCCGAGCCGTTCGTAGAACCGGTTGTGGTCGGTGAGAAGATAGAGGCGTTCAACACCGCGATCCGCTATGTCGCGGCACACGAAGTCGAGGAGTCTCCGCGCGATGCCCAGTTTGCGGAGTTCGGGTTCGACGAATACGGCGCAGACGTTGGGCGCAAGGTCGCGCCGCTCGTGGAAGTCGTTGTCGATCACGCCCGCCCCGGCGACGATGCGGCCGGCGTTGACGACCACGTACCACTGGGGAGCCGCCGCCTCCGGATGATCGCAGCACGCCAGCATACTCTTGCGGTATTCCTCGACCGGCACGGCCCACTTGTCGGAGAACCATGCTGCGGCCAATTCGACGAGTTCGGGATGCGCTGCGATGGGCAGAATATCGCCGACGGGCGAAGTCCGGGACGTATTCGACATTGGCGACCTTTCCAGCTGGGCGGGCAGTGGCGCGGCTATCTTATCATTGCTTGTGGCACACTCCATGGATGCTTTCCTCGCCTCTCATGCGCTGCGAGTGCTGCAAGTTCGGGCCGATTGCCCCGTGGGATGAGCGCTTTTCAGCATCGCTTCGCTTCAAATGAGCGGGCGAACGCCATGGCGGGAGCCGAGAACACTTCGCTGATGGTCTGCAAGCGTGCGTCGAAACGCTCGTCGCACGGCTGGCCTTCCTGCTCTCCGAGGACGCCGACGATGCCGGACGCCATGAACGCGGCGATGGCACGCACATCTTCCTGCTCGAGGTTGACGCCGAATTTACGAGCCCAAGCCTCCATGAGCGCTCGCTTGAAGCGTTCGGTCAGACGTGTCGATCCGTTCGGTCCCGTCAACAGACAGATGCGCTCCACGGCGCTTCTTTGGCTTTCATCGAGGCGGAATGGCGTACCGTTTTCTGAGAGGAACTTTTCAGCAAGGTCGGCTATGCCGGTTGGGACGGCAGCGTCGACCGAATGCTCGGCAAGGTCTTCGATCGAGTCGAAATAGTAGTAGAAGGTTGCGCGGTTGCATCCTGCCTGGCGCGCGACCGAGGCGGCGGTCACCTCGCGATACGGCATTCGCGAGAGTTGATTCCAAAACGCCTCGATCATGCGCGCCTCGGCGCCTTTCTCTTCCGAATCCTTGCGGGGGCGTGCCATGGTGGCATCCTCTCTTTGCCAAGTGAACCGTCGGGGTGGTTCGAGCCGGAACCCGCGACCGCTGGAAACCCGACGTTTCCGCATGATTCGCTGGTTTTATTTCCTGCCTG
>DVLD01000181.1 GCA_018715725.1 Candidatus Aveggerthella excrementigallinarum | reverse complement strand
GAGACTATCCGAACGCGTCTTTCGAGATCATGCGCATGAAGTGACGGTCGACGTTGTGGCTGCCGCACTTGTCGCACGTGGACTCAATCCTGGTCAGCATATACTCCTTGCCGGAGCCGTACTGCGAATAGTTCGCGCCGTACCAGCCGGTGATGGTCCAGTCCAAGCTGCCACAGGCGTTGCGCTTGAGCTTGCTGTAGCTGCTGCCGTACCAATGCTTGTCGTGCTTCGTGTAGATCGTGACGCCGCCCGTCGTCTTCTCGAGCTCTTCGTCGGTCAATTCTCGCATGCGAGTGAGGTCGAACGGCTCGCCGTCGACGAGCAGTCCGTTCTCTCCGCGGGTAATCGTCGCCATGAGAGCCTCCTTTTCGTCGGTGGGGCCTTCGCGCCGCATCGCCGTGCGCGGCTGCGTGCGAAAAGCGAATTCTGATGGATCGACAATACCGCAGGGAACGCCGTGCGCTGCGAAGACCGCACGAATCAAGCCCCTATGGAATGAGTGCGGAAGGCACGACGGCGATCGAGAGCCCGCAGACCGCCACGAGCACGGCCAGAAACGCGAAGCCCCAGGCGGTGGACTGCACGAAGAAGCGAGCGGTGGACTGGCGGTCGAACCCAGGCGTCTCCGCGTGCACGTTCAGCGCAAGGCGGTAGTGCGCCAGCGTGATGAGCGTGGCGAGCGAGGCGACGACCGTGCCGGCGCCGCCCACGTTCACGCCCACGAGCAGCTGGGGCCACTCCCCCGTCAGGTGCGAGAGCAGGATGGCGGCAGGCACGTTGCTGATGACCTGGCTGAGCGCCGCGCCCGTGAGCAGCACGCTCTGGTCGAGCAGCCAGCCGAGCGCGTCGACCACGGCGGGGATGCGCGCCATGTTGCCCGAGAACACGAAGAAGCACGCGAAGGTGAGCACGAGGCTGTAGTCGACGGCCTTCAGCGCCGCGCGGTCCAGGAAGAAGAGCGCGCCGAACACGACGGCGAGCGCGGCCGGGTACGGAATCGCGCGAAAGACCGCCAACACCACGATCACGAGCAGCAGCGCGTAGCAGAGCGCCCGCGCCCGCCGCTCGCCCGGCCGAAGCACGCGCGCGGCAGGAAGAGGGCGCGGTGAGGACGCGCCGCGCGCGGCGGGCCGACGGCCTGGCGCGCCACTCCGCTGCTCCCCTGTTCGCTCGGACTCCTCTCGCGCGCCGCGTCGACGCGCCGCGCCCGCGTCAGGGTGGGCGGCGATTGGCTTGGTGCGCACGAGGCAGCAGCACAGGATGAGCGCGCACGACGTCACGAACGGCAGCGCCATGACGCGCAGGAAATCCGGCAGCGCGATGGCGTACTCCTCGAACAGGTAGAGGTTCTGCGGGTTGCCGAAGGGCACGATCATGCCCCCGAGGTTCGCCGCCATGTTCTGCATGACGAACGTGAAGGGCAGAACGCGCCCCCACCCTGCCTTCGCCAGCGTGGCGGTGGCCAGCGGCAGCATCATGATGAGCGCCATGTCGTTGGTCACGACCAGGGACAGCGCGAGCGTCGCGCCCACGAGCGCGAGCACGGCCGCGCGGCAGGTTGACACGCGTGCGACGAGGCGGCGCGAGAGCGCGTCGAACGCCCCGACGTTGCGCAGCGCGGCCACGATGGCAAGGATGCTCAGCAGGCAGGCGAGCACCTTGAGGTCGAAATAGCCGAGGTAGGCGGCATCGGGCGGGACGACGACCATCGTGACGAGGGCGGCGACCAGCGACACGGCGAGCACGGCGTGCTCCTTGACGACGTGCTCGGCCGTCCCGGCGATGCCGCGGTCGAAAACCATCCAAGGGCGCATCACTACTTATAATCCTCCACGTTCTTGCTGGAGGACCCGGTGAGGTTCTGCCTGCTTCGCAGCTCGCGCCCGAACTGCAGCAGGCCGTCGCCGAAGCGGTCGCGCACCTTGTCGGTGGCGGACATGAGCCCCTCGCGCTTGCGCTCATCGGCGATGGCGGGAGGCACGTCGGCGTCGTTGGGCGCCACCTCCTCGACGGAGAACAGGGACTCCTGCACCACGGCCTCCTCCTCGAACTGCGACAACCCCACGCCCGCCAGGCGCACGCCCATGCCCTCGGTCCACAGTTCGCCGAGCATGCGGTGCAGCACCGGCATGATGACGTACTCGTCGTTGCTCGGCCGCGGCAGGCGACGCTGCACGGAATGGACGCTGCGGTCTTCGAAGCGCAGCTTCAGGAACACCGTGCGGCCCGCGCACCCCTTGCGGCGCGCGCGGCGGCACACCTTCGCGCACGCCGTGTCGAGCGCGGCCTCGACGTCGGGGCGCGTGCGCACGTCGACCGCGAAGGTCATCTCGTTGGAGATGGACTTCACCTCGTCGTCCTCTTCGACGGCAGAGCGCTCGGACCCGTCGCACCGCGCGCGCATCATTTCGGCGTTCTTCCCGAACACGCGCCGCAGCAGCGACTCGTCAGCGCGCGCGACGTCGCCGAGCGTGCGCACGCCGTGCGCCGTGAGCGCGCGCTCGGCGGCGGGGCCGATGCCGCTCATGGAGCGGACGGGCAGCGGCCCGAGGAAATCGAGCTCGGTGCCGGGGAACACGACGGTCAGACCGCGCGGCTTGTCCATGTCGGACGCGACCTTGGCCACGCTCTTCGACGTTCCGACGCCGATCGAGCAGCTCACGCCCAGCTCGGACACGCGGCGCTGGATACGCTGCGCGATGGCGACGGGATGCTCGGGCGCGTGCGGCGTGGGCGTGACGTCGAGGAACGCCTCGTCGATGCTCACCTGCTGCACGCGCGGCGTCTCGTCGCGCAGGATGGCCATGACGGCGTTCGAGACCTGACGGTACCGGTCGAAATGGCCGGTGGTCCAGATGGCGTCGGGGCACAGCTGCCGCGCCGTGCTGGCGGGCATGGCGCTGCGCACGCCGAACGTTCGCGCTTCGTAGCTGCACGTGCTCACGACCCCGTGCTTGTCCGCGTCGCCGCCCACGATCACGGGCTTGCCGCGCCATGCCGGGTGGTCGAGCTGCTCGACGGACGCGAAGAACGCATCGAGGTCGACGAGCAGGATGGCGCGGTCGTTCCACGCAGGATATGTCGGCTGTGCATCTCTCACTGGAATGGCCCGCGCCTTGGCCGGACCCGAGCGCCGTGCGCGCCGGGCCGCGGTGCCGTAAGGCGGGGCGGCCGCCCTAGTTGAACTTGAAGATCTTCTGCGCCGCCTTGTAGCCGGCCATGCCGATCTTGCGGCCGACCTCCGTGGGCAGGTTCGTGCCGACGGCGACGGCGCTGCGTCGCACGCGCTTGTAGAGCACGGGGTTGCGCTCTTCCAGGTACGACCAGATCCCCTTGAGCTTCGCCTCGTCCTCGTCCTTCTTGTGCATGCGCAGGAAGACGCTGCAGATGCACATCATCATGGACAGGTAGTTCTCCATGTAATGCTCGAGCTTCTTCTCTGGCACGGCATCGGGCAGGTCAACCGCGTCGATCATGGTCCGCGTCACGCGCAGCTGCTGGTCGATGCGGCGGTACATGACGTCCTGGTTCACGCTCTGGTCCTCGCGGCCGATGAAGTAGCGGTACATGTCGACGTCGAGGTAGTACAGGCTCTTCACGTGCGGCAGCGGAACGTAGACGAAGATGTTGTCCACGTAGAAGCAATGCTCGGGCAGTTTCAGGCCGCAGTCCTTGAGCAGGTCCGTGCGGTAGATGACCGAGTGCATGAGCAGGTACTGGCTCTGATTGAAGTGGCCCACGTCGGACCAGCCGAACTCGCGCCCTTCGGGGAACACGTTGCGGTAGCGCATGACCGTGCGCTTGTTCTCGTGGACCTTCTCGTAGACGTAGTTGGCGACCACGAGGTCCGTCGGGTCGCGGCGCTCGACCTGACGGCGCAGGTACGCCATGACCTCCTTCATGGCGTCGGCGTCGAGCCAGTCGTCGGAGTCGACGACCTTGAAGTACAAGGCCTCGGCCGCGGCCAGGCCCGCGTTCACAGCGGCGCCGTGGCCGCCGTTCTCCTGGTGCACCGCCTTGACGATGCCCGGGCAGCGCGCCGCCCATTCGTCGGCCTTCGCCGCCGTGTCGTCCTTGGTGGAGCCGTCGTCCACGATGATGACCTCGATGTCGTCGCCGCACGCAAGGCAGGACTCGATGCACGCGTCCATGTAGGCGGCGGAGTTGTAGCACGGAATGGCGAACGAGATGGTCTTCACACGATCCTCCCCGGGTCTTTTATCTGTCGCACAGGCGGTCGGCGAGCGCGAGCGCGCGCTCCACGACCTTGTCCATGTCGTAGTAACGGTATTCCGCCAGGCGGCCGACGGGATAGAAGTTCGGCAGCGTGGCGGTGAACGAGCGGTATTCCTCGTAATGCGCGAGGTTCGCGTCGTTGATGATCGGATAGCACGGCACCTGCGTGTAGGCGTCCTCGTAGGCGCGCGGGTACTCGCGCACGACCGTCGTGCGCTGGGCAGCCTGGCCGGTGAGCCACGTGAACTCCGTCATGCGGGTGTAGTCCTCCGTCACCGTGAAGTTCACCGTCCCGCACGGCAGCACGCGCTCGCGCTCGAAGGTCTCGAACGCGAAGTCCAGGCTTCGGTACGGCAGGCGCCCGAAGCGAGAGAGGAACAGCTCGTCGAGCGGGCCCGTGTAGACGATCGGGCCTTCGAAGACGCGGTCTTTCACCTTGATGGCAGAGAGCGGCGCGTGCGCGTCGCGCGATGCGAACACAAGCTCGAAGGCGTTCTCCGCCTCCATGCCCAGGCACACCGAGATGTTCTCGTGGTCGAGCAGGCTTTCGAAGAACGCGGTGTAGCCGTGCGCGGGGATGCCCTGGAACGAGTCCGTGAAATAGCGGTCGTCGTTGGAGAGGCGCACGGGAACGCGGCCGATGATGCGGTCGTCGACCTGGCTGGCGGGAATCCCCCACTGCTTCTCGCTGTAGTACGAGAAGACGTTGCGGTAGACGAAGTCGGCGACCTCCTTGAGGTCGGGGTCGTGCTGGGCGAGCAGCTCGCTCACGGTCACTTCGGCCCCCGCGCCGAACGCGTCGACCATGCGGGAGAACAGCTCTCGCGAGTGGTCGTGCCCGAACGCGATCTCCAGGGACGTGCGGTTGAACGGCACGGGCAGGTAGGTGCCGTACCAGTTCGCGAGCACGCGGTGCTCGTAGGGACGCCACCTGCTGAACCGTTTGACGTAGTCCCGCACGCGCTCGTTGCTGGTGTGGAACACGTGGGGGCCATAACAGTGCACCAAGATGCCCGCGTCGTTCACTTCGTCCGCCAGGTTGCCGCCGATGCGCGGGCGCTTTTCGATGACGAGGACGCGCGCCCCTGCGCGCTCAGCGAGCTCGCGGGCGACGATGCTGCCTGCCAGGCCGCTGCCGACCACGACGGCGTCGAACTCCTTCGGGCCGACATCGAGGTAATCACGGTAGCGAACGGACATCGAGCGCGTCTCCTCCTCACATTTCGGCGCTATGCGCGAACGGTACCGCCGGCCGGCGCCCCGCGACGGGGCTCCGCGCGCTCGGCGATCGGTGCGCCCGCACACCGCGGGGGACGACCCGCGCCGTCCGCCCGCGGTGTGCGGCCGGTCAGTTTCCTTTTGAACCGTGCAACCATTTTAGCGGAAGGGGCGCTTCGCACGTGCATTACCATAACAACGACAATTCAACCGCAGAGAAAGGACGGCCCATGAGCGCATTCCTCGACGCAGTGCTCGCGCGCGCCAAGACCGACAAGCAGACCATCGTGCTTCCCGAGGGCGACGACGAGCGCACGCTCCAAGCTGCCGAGAAGATTCTGGCCGAAGGCGTGGCCGACCTCGTCATTCTGGGCGATGCTGAGGCCATCAAGGCCAGCTCCTACCGCCTTGACGGCGCGCGCATCGTGGACAACCGCACCGCGCCCGAGCGCGAGCGCTACGCCGCCAAGCTGCACGAGCTCCGCCAGCACAAAGGCATGACCGAAGAGCAGGCCCTCGCGCTCATGGACAACGTGCTGTACTACGGCGCGGTCATGGTGAAGTGCGGCGACGCCGACGGCATGGTGTGCGGCGCGTGCCATTCCACCTCGGACGTGCTGCGCGCCGCGCTGCAGGTCCTCAAGACGGCGCCGGGCGTCAAGCTCGTGAGCGCCTTCTTCGTCATGGTCGTGCCCGACTGCGCCTACGGCCAGGACGGCACGTTCATCTTCGCGGACTGCGGCCTGGAGATCCAGCCCGACGCCGAGAAGCTGGCCCACATCGCCGTGAACTCCGCGCGCTCCTGGCGCACGCTCATGGGCACCGAGCCCACGGTGGCGCTGCTCTCCCATTCCACGTACGGCTCCGCCGTCGACACGCCGGACCGCGCGAAGGTCGTCGAGGCGACCGCGCTCGCGAAGGAGCTCGCTCCCGAGCTCGCGCTCGACGGCGAGCTGCAGCTCGACGCCGCCATCGTCCCTGCCGTCGGCTCCTCGAAAGCGCCGGACTCCCCTGTCGCCGGCAAAGCGAACGTCCTCGTCTTCCCCGACCTGGACGCCGGCAACATTGGCTACAAGCTCGTGCAGCGCCTGGCGAAGGCGGAGGCGTACGGCCCCATCACGCAGGGCCTGGCCGCTCCCGTGAACGACCTGTCGCGCGGATGCTCCGCGGACGACATCGTGGGCGTCATCGGCATCACGTGCGTGCAGGCGCAAGCCCAGAAGGCAGCGCAGTAGGCGCGGGCGAACGAACCCGATGCGCAAACGGGGCCTCGCAGCGTGCGGGGCCCCGTTTTTTGCAGGTGCCCTGCGCCGCTGCCCCCCCGGCGGCGATGCCTCATGCAGCGCGGGCGCCTTCGCGCCGCGGAGCGTACGTCGCCATGCCGCACGAGGCGCGGCCCTTCGCGGCGCATGCGGGCCATCTTGAGAAGCGAAACGCCCTGCAGGGACCTTCCTGCAGGGCGTTTTTCACGAAGATGCAAGCGGTGTTGCGCGCTTGCATCGCACGGCACCGCGCCGTGGAAACGATGCCTCGGCCGCAGCGGGGCGTGCGCGGCGCTACTCGGCGTGGGACACCGGCACGATCTGGCTGTGCTCGTGGACGATGTCGTAGGTGTCGCGCGCGATCATGTACTCCTCGTTCGTCGGAATGATGATGACCTTCACCTTGGAGCTGTCGGAGGAAATCTCGCGCTCGAAGCCGCGCTGACGGTTCTTCGCCTCGTCGAGCACGATGCCCAAAGGCTGCAGGCCCGCGAAGATCATGCGGCGCATCTTCTCGCAGTTCTCGCCCACGCCGGCCGTCAGCACGATGGCGTCGACGCCGCCCATCACGGCCATGTACTGGCCGATGTACTTCTTCACGGAGTTCGAGTACATGTCATACGCGAGCATGGCGCGCTCGTCGCCCTTCTCGGAGGCGTCGCGCACGCTGCGCAGGTCGTTGCTGATGCCCGAGATGCCCAGCAGGCCGGACTGCTTGTTCATAAGGTCGTTCACGCCGGCCGCGTCGAGCCCCTCCTTGTCCATGATGTAGGGCACGATGGCAGGGTCGATGGCGCCGCAGCGCGTGCCCATCATGAGGCCGTCGAGCGGCGTGAGGCCCATGGACGTGTCCACCGCGACGCCGTGGTCGATGGCGCTCATGGAGCACCCGTTGCCCAGGTGGCACGTGATGAGCTTCAATTCGTCGAGCGGCTCGCCCAAGACGGCGGCAGCGCGCTCGGAGATATAGCGGTGGCTGGTGCCGTGGGCGCCGTACTTGCGGATGTGGTACTTCTCGTACAGCTCGTACGGCAGCGGGTACATGTACGCCTTCGGCGGGAGCGACTGGAAGAAGGACGTGTCGAACACCGCCACCATGGGCGTGCTCGGCATGTGCTTCTGGCACGCATGGATGCCCATGAGGGCCGCTTTGTTGTGCAGCGGCGCGAGCTCAGCGAGCTCGTCGATCTTCGCGATGACGTCGTCGTCGATCAGCACGGAGCGGTCGAAGTACCACCCGCCCTGGACGATGCGGTGACCGACCGCGTCGATCTCGTCAAGGCTGTCGACCGCTTTCGTGGGGCCGGACGTGAGCGCTTCGAGCACGAGCGCCATGGCGTCGTCGTGATCGCGCATTTCCGCGTCGATGACGCGCTCGTTCTCGTCGAGGCCGTGCTTATGGAACGCCTCGGCGGAACCGACGCGCTCGCAAATGCCCTTGGCAAGGATGTGCTTGGTCTCAAGATTGATGAGCTGGTATTTCAAGGAAGAAGAGCCTGCGTTGATGACGAGTACGTTCAAGTGTTCCACCTCCATCTTTCTGAAACAACTATTCTAGTGAGACGCGTGGATGACCTTGGACCAATGCTCTCCGGTTTCGGCAAACGGCTTGACAGGACGCGTGCCCGCGCGTTCCGCGCTGGCCCTCGGCGCTTGGGCGATGCCGTGATGGCGGCGTGATCGCACGGGATGCGTGCCGAAAAAAAACCCGCACCCCGCCCAGGGGCGGGGTGCGGAGGTGCGGGCGTGCGGCCGCCCGTCGGAAACGCAGGGCGCAAAGCCGGCACGCCCGGATTCGGCCCTCGGGCGATCAGAGCGCCGGGCTCCCGTCGTTCATCGGCGCGCCGCCAAGCACGTGCACGTGCACATGGTGGACGGTCTGGCAAGCGTCGTCGCCGGTGTTCACGATGACGCGGTAGCCGCTCTCGGCGATGCCCTTGATGTCGGCGACCTTCTTCACTGTGTTGAAGAGGTGGCCCATCAGCTCGTCCGGGATGTTATCGCCGATGTTGGCGTGATGCTCCTTCGGCACGATGAGCACGTGCACGGGCATCATGGGGTTGAGGTCCTCGAACGCGCAGACGAGGTCGTCCTCGTAGACCTTCGTGGACGGGATCTCGCCCGCGGCGATTTTGCAGAAGATGCAGTCTTCAGCCATGGTGTGTCCTTTCTTCGCTGGCAGCGGCGCTCACTCTGCCGCTTTGGCCATGGTAGCGCAGCTTGCGCGCTTCCGCGCGGCTACGAGAGCGTGGCATCGTGCGCTTCGTCGTCCTGCGAGGCGTCAAGTTCGCCCATGAGCACCTCGATGCGCTGCTGGGCGCCGTCAAGCCGCCCGCGCAGGGCTCGCACGAGGGCCACGCCGCGCTCGTAGCGAGCGAGGCTTTCCTCCAGTTCGAGCGTGTTTCCCTCGAGCGCCGAGACGGTGCGCTCGAGCTCGGCCATCGCCTCGCGGAACGTGAGCCCCTCGATCGGTTTCTCGGTTTCTTCCACGGTTGCTCCTTATCGTCGTGCGGTGTCTGGTTAGCGGGGGTCGGACGAAGCCGTGCGGGGGCCCGTGCGCTCCACGGCATCCACCGTGCACGCGAGCGTGCCGTCTTCGAGCATGACGGTCACCGCGTCGCCCGCGCGGGCGGCTTCGACGGAGTTCATGACACGGCCCTCCGCATCGCGCGCGACGGCGTACCCGCGCGCGAGCACGGCAAGCGGCGAGAGGTCGTCAAGCCGCGAGGCGGCGAGCGCGAGCTGCGCCTCGTGCGCGTCGAGCAGCGTTCTGCCCGCCCGCAGCGCACGCTCGCTCAGGCGCTCCAGCCCCGACCGGTCGCGCTCGAGCGCGCGGGGCAGCGCGCGCTCGAGGCGGCTTGCCGCGTGCGCAAGCTCGCGCGAGCGGCGGTCGTTCTCGCGCTCGGCGACGCGGCGCATGCGCGCGTCGGCCAGATCGAGCGTGAGCGCCTCCTCGGCGAACAGCGACTGCGGGTCCGCCAATGCCGGCCGCGACGCCAAGGCGTCCAACCGGTGCCGCGCGGTATCGAGCGTGCGCGCAAGGGCGCTCGCAAGTGCCACCTGGCGCGCGTCGACCGTCGCGGAGAGGGCCGCCTGGTCGGGCACGGCCGCTTCCGCCGCGCCCGTGGGCGTGGAGGCGCGAACGTCCGCGACCATGTCGGCGATGGTGACGTCGGGCTCATGGCCGATGCCGGTGACGACGGGCACGGGGCAGGCCGCCACCGTGCGCGCCAAGCGCTCATCGTTGAACGGCATGAGGTCTTCGAACGAGCCGCCTCCGCGGCCGAGCAGGATGACCTCCGCGCCCGCCGCCACGACGGCGCGCAGGCCTTCTATGAGCGCGCACGAAGCGTTCGCGCCCTCGACCGGCACGCCCGCCACGAGCGCGCGGGCCAGGGGGTACCGGCGGCGCAGCGTGCGCAGCATGTCGTGCACGACGGCGCCGCGCGGCGACGTGACGATGCCCACGCGCAGCGGCAAAGCGGGCAGCGGGCGCTTGCGCGCCGGGTCCATGAGGCCTTCCGCCTGGAGTTTGCGCGCGAGGTTCGCGACCTGCAGGCGCAGGTTCCCTTCACCCGCGAGCGAGACGGAGAACACGTCGAAGTTCATGCGCCCTTTGGCGGCGTACAGCGTGAAGCGTCCTGCCAGCTCCACGAGCATGCCGACGCGCAGCTCGACGCCGGCCGCGCGGTAGCGGTTGTTCCACATCATGCACGGCAGGGCCGCGGAGGCGTCCTTCACCGTGAAGTAGACCGCCTTGTAGCCGGGCTTTGCCGACACCTCGGAGACCTCGCCCACCAGGCGGACGGTCACGCCCTCAAGCGCGCCCTTCGCCAGTGACAACGCGGCGGAAACGGACAAGGGGGCGCGCCGTCCGGCGTCCCCCGCCTCGCCCTCCACTGCGCCCGCGACGGCGTACCGGTACGCTTCGCCCCCGCGCCGCGCGTCCGCGAACGAGTCCACGCTACGAGTCATCGCGCATCGACAGCAGGTACAGAAGCTGCAGGATGGACGTGAGGGCCGCCGCGACGTACGTCAAGGCGCACGCGCGCAGGACGCTGAACGCGCCGCTCTGCTCCTGCGGGTAGATGCCGGTCGTCCCGAGGTACTCCATGGCGCGGCGGCTCGCGTTGAGCTCGACCGGCAGTGTGACGATCTGGAACAGCACGGCGACGGCGTACATGACGATGGCGGCCGTGTACAGGCCCGCCATGTTCAAGAAGATGCCGGCGACCAGCAGCAGCATCCACAAGTTGGAGCAGAGGTTCACCGCGGGCACGAGCGCGCTGCGCACTTTCATGGGCGCGTAGCCTTGCGCGAACTGGCACGCATGGCCGACCTCGTGGCACGCCGTGGCGATGGCGGTGATGCTCGTGCCGCTGTACGCCTCGGGGTCGAGCGTGATCGAGTTCGTGCGCGGGTCGAAGTGGTCCTGGTCGGGACCGCCACGGTGGATGGGCACGTTGTAGATGCCGTTGGCGGCGAGCATGCGCTGCGCCATCTCGGCGCCCGTGATGCCAAGCGACGCGGGAACGCGCCGGTACTTCTTCAGCTGGGACTGCACGTACAGGGTGGCCGCGCCGCCAATGAGCAGCGTGACGATGATGAGTCCCCAGTATGACAAGGGCATGGATGAGCTCCTTCGTTCGAAGGCCGCCGCACAGCGAGGCCTATCTCGGGCGGGCGTCGGCGCCCGCGTGTCTTTCACAGGGCATTATACCGGCGGCAGAAGCGCTCCCTGCAAAGCGCACAAAGCCGTGGGCGCTCCGTTACCAAGCGAAGGCCGCGGACGCGACCGGCACGGAGCGGGCCGACTACCGCGCGGGAAGCACCGCCAGGCGTCCCTCGCGCACGCCCAGGACGATCGCCCCCGACCGCAGCTTCAGCAGCTCGTCGCCCACGAGCTCGCGACGCCATCCGCGCAGCAGCTCGACGTCGCCATCGTGCCCGCGGGCGATGGACACGAGGTCGTCGCGCGACGCGAGCGTCTGGTACGCGACGTCGTTCTCCCGCGCGCGCAGCCGCACGAGCGCGGAGTAGAGGTCCACCTCGACGTCGACGTTGACCTCGTTCTTGCTGGACTTCGAAATGCGCGGCCACGTCTCCTCCGGGGCGTCGAGCCCGATGCAGATGCGCTTCACGATCTGGCGCGCGTCGGAGCAGCCCAGCCCCGACTCAAGGCCGCGCACCATGAACAGGTCGTCGATGGTGCGCGCGCCGCGCTTGCAGGCCTCGACGATCTGCTCGTCCGTGATGACCCATTTGCGCGGGATGTTCCGCCGCTGCGCGGTCTCCTCGCGCCACGCGGCGACCTCGCGCGCGGCAGAAAGCTGCCGCGGGGAGAGCTGCGAGACGCGCTTGAGGTGCGCATAGCGCTCGCGCGGATCGACCTTGAAGCGCGCCGGGTCGGTCAATGCGGCGAAATCGTCCGCAAGCCACGCAAGGCGCCCTTTCTTCTCGAGCTCCGCCTTCATGGACGCGTACATGATCGGCAGGTACACCACGTCGTCGGCGGCATAGCGCTGCTGGGAGTCGGACAGCGGACGACGCGACCAGTCGGTGTACGAGTCGGCCTTGCGCAGGTGGACGCCGCACACCGACTGCACGAGCGCGCCATAGCCCACCTGCTGGGTCTGCCCCAGCAGCGTGGCGGCAATTTGCGTGTCGAACAAAGGACGCGGCAGGCAGCCAAGCTCGCGGTAGATGATCTCGATGTCCTGCGTGCCCGCGTGGAAAAGCTTCATGACGCGCTCGTCCTCAAGGAGCGGCACAAGCGCGCGAAGGTCCTTCACCCGCAAGGGGTCGACCAAAACGACCTCGTCGTCGGTGGCAAGCTGGATCAAGCAGAGCTTCGCGTAGTACGTACGGTCGCGCAAGAACTCGGTGTCGACCGCCAGGACGGACGACGTGCGCGCGCGCTCGACGAACTCCTCCAGCGAGCGTTGGTCCTCTATGATCACGTGTCTCTTTCGCCTTTCATGCCCACGCGAGGGCGCGCAGGCTCCGATTGCGGTACCATCTGCACCATCATATACGAACGAAGGGCGGTTCAGTGAAGCTTCTGGTCATCAACAACCTTTCATCAGGCTATGGGGAGGGCGCCGTCTACGACTTCATGCGCTCGTTCGCGCGCGATGGCGACGAAGTGTGCCTGCGCTGCACCGACGGCGAGACGGAGGTCGCCAGCCTGTTGAAGGACGCGACCGACTTCGACGTCGTGGTCGCCTCCGGAGGCGACGGGACGGTGGCCGCCGTGTGCTACGAGCTGCGCAACACCGGCGTGCCCGTGATGCCCTTCCCTGCCGGCACGGCGAACCTGCTCATCCTGAACCTGCACTCCCCCGTCGAGACCCATCCGCTGTCCATGATGGCGCGCGAAGGGAAGCTGCTCGACTTCGACATGGGGGAGATCAAAGTGGGCGGCACGAGCTACGGCTTCTCGCTCATGGCGGGAGCCGGCTACGACGCCGACATCATGAAGCGCGCGAAGCCCTTCAAGCGGGTGTGGGGGCCCATGGCGTACTTCTCGGCGGCGGTGTCGAACTTCATCCCGCAGCAATCGCACTTCACGATCGACATCGACGGGACGCGCCACGAGCGGGACGGCGTGTGCGTGCTCGCCGTGAACTTCTCGAAGATCCAGTTCGACATCCCGGTGACGCACGACAACCTGCCGCGAGACGGCAAGCTCGAGCTGGTGGTCCTCAAAGCCCAGAACGCCCTTGAGCTCGTGCCGGCCATCTTGGCCGCCATCATGGACCGCGACGGCGAGTTCCCCGAGCGCGGGGACGCCATGGAAGTGTTCTCCGGGCGCGAGATCACGGTCGACGCCGATCCTCCGCTCGAGGTGCAGTACGACGGCGAGACCACCGGGATCATGACCCCGTTCACCGCGCGCATCCTAGACGGCGCGGCGCGCTTCGTCGTCTCCGACGAGGCCTACGACCTGTTCACCAAGCCGTTGCTGGAAGAGGCGTCGAACGAGGGCGCGTAAGGGCGCGTCCAGCGCTCGGCCAAGCCGGCGGACGCGAAAGAAAAGAGCGCGCGCCCGAACCGAAGGGGCGCGCGCTCTTCCATGCGAACACGGCGGCACGCCGCCTCGACGTGGCGCCGTCCCGGCTGGCCGCCTTCGCTACTTCCCGAGCTCTTCGACGCGCTCTTCCAGCGCGTCCATTTTGCGCTCGACGCCCTTGAGCTTCGTGAGCACGAAGGCGACGTAGGCGAACAGGACGAGGAACACGAGCGCGTACGCGCCGATCACGAACGGGGCGGACGGGATGATGGTGGAGTAGATCTCTTCGAGAACGGGGTTCATTTAGTCCTCCAATGCTTCCTGGACGGCGGTCAAACGATCTTCGAGAATCTGGGCGCGCAGACGCAAGCGGAACAGCCCGATGGCCACGAGCGCGAACCCGACGACGGACAGCAGGATGGGCAGCACCATCTCGAAGCTCATGCCCGAGTCCGCACGGAACACGACCGGGTGGACGCTCGAAGGAATGAGGCGCGTGACCATGAGGCAGATGGGCACGTCCACGAGGATGAGAATGCTGAGCACCGACGCGTAGACGGCGCGGCGCTCAGGGTCCGCCACGGCGTTGCGCAGGATGAAGTAGCCGAACACGAGGAGCATGAGGATGAAGTACGTGGTCAAGCGCGGCTCCCACGTCCACCACACGCCCCATTCGAAGCGCGTCCACAGCAGGCCCGTGAACATGGTGCACAGCACGAACACGAGCCCGATCTCCATGCACAGTTTGCTGCGCACGTCGTACGCCGCGTCCTTCGTCATAAGGAAGCGGACGGCGTAGTACGCGCCGAAGGCGATGGCGACGAAGCTCACCGCCGCGACCGGCATGTGCCAGTAGAAGATCTTCTGCGATAACAGCAGCATGTTCGAGACCGCGACGCCGTTGATCACCTCAACGCCGTTGACCGAGGCGCCGTTCACGAGCGGCGTGACCGTGAACGCGTACACCAACCCGACGAGCGCGAGCACCGCGCCGACGGCCAGCCCGACGGGCGCGAAACGATCGAGCGCGCCCCCGACGCGCGGCCTTTTCGCACGATTGCCTGCCATGTTCCCTCCTTGCCCTCTCAAGCGTCCAACCGGACGCGAACGTTCGATTCGGCCGCAGCGCGGCCGCGTCAGGCGCTCACGACGAAATCGTAGAGCACCCACGACACCAAGACCATCACCACGTCGTACCCGCCCGCGAGCGCCATGGACACCGTGAACGTGTCCATGAAGCCCTCCGCGCCCACCAGCACGGCGGTCGCGGCCGAGACGCAGCTCCACAGCAGCGGGAACGAGAGCGGGATGAACAAAACCGCCAGCATGACGTCGCGCCCGCGCGTGTTCACCGTGATGGTGGACAGCATCGTGCCCACGCCGGCGATGCCGACGGTGCCCACCGCCAAGACGGCGAGCAGCAAAGGCCAGGACGGCGCGACCCCCACGGTGCCCAGGAAGAAAAAGAAGAACAGCGGCACCACGACGACCTCGACGAGCGCCAAGAACGCAAGGTTCGCCGTGGCCTTGGCCAGGAAGAGCACCGAGCGGTCCATCGGCACGAGCATCAATCCGTCGAGGCAGCCGTCCGCCGTCTCGTGGCCAAAGCTGCGGTTCAGGCCCAAAAGCGACGTGAAGAGGACCGCGGCCCACAGGAGGCCGCCCGCCATCTGCTGGATGTCCAGCTGCGAGCCCGCTTGCGCGAGCGCGGCGCCGTACACGACGAGCACGAGGAGCGCGTACAGCCCCATGGACGTGAGCATGTCCTTGGTGTGCATCTCGTGCAGCATGTCCTTCCTCACGAGCGCGCGGTAATGCGCCCAGGCGGAAGGCCGCTTCACGCGGACGGGGCGCTCGACGCCCGTCGACAGGTCCTGCGCCATCTACGCCACCCCCATTCCGACGGTCTCGCGATAGAGCTGCGAGAACGCTGGGAAGTCGACCTGCTCCTTCTCCTCGAAGAGCACCGTGCGGCCTTTCGCGAGCACGAGCAGGTGCGACGCCGCGTCGAATCCCTTCTGCAGGTCGTGGCTCACCATGACGAACGTGCGACCTGCCCGCATGCGCGCGATCAGGCCGTCGAAGATGTCGACGGCATGCGGGTCGAGGCCCGCGTAGGGCTCATCAAGGAAGACGACCGACGGGTCGTGCAGCAACGCGCGCGCGATGGAGAGGCGCTGCGTCATGCCGCGCGAGAACGTGCGAACGGCATCGTAGCGCCGGTGGTCGAGCTCGACGGCCTTGAGCAGCGTCCGGACGCGGTCCTCGGCGTCGAGGACGCCGAGCATGCGCGCTGCGAACATGAGGTTCTCGAACGCGGTCAGGTCCGCGTACAGCATGCTCTGGTGAGAGATGAGACCGATGCGCTCGCGCACCTGGTCCGGATGCTCCTTCGCGTCCACGCCGGCCACGCGCACCGTGCCCTCCGTGGGGCGCGCGAGCGTGGAGAGCACGCGCAGCAGCGTCGACTTGCCCGCGCCGTTCGGCCCGAAGATCGACAGGAACGCGCCCTCCGGCAGCTCGAAGGAGACGCGGTCGAGCGCTTTGCGACGGCCGAAGACCTTCGAGACGCGCTGTGCGACGACGGCGCTCACGGTCGCGCCCCCGCGTCGTCGGAGGTTCCTGCGCCCGCATCGCGCGCAAGGCCGCCCTCCGCGTCAAGGTCGGCGGGAGCAGCGCCCGCCTCGCCCTCGCCCGTCGAAGCCGCGCCCTCGTCGCCTGTTTGACCCTCGTCGTCCGCTTGGGCGGCTGCGGCGCCCTCGACGTCGTCGCCCGCGGCGCGGTCCGCGCTGTTCCGCGGGGACGCGGCGGGCGCGCGGCGTCCGGCGAACGCGAGCGCCGTGCCCGCCATGAGCACGAAGAAGCCGACCCACACCCAGCTGATGAGCGGGTTGATGCGCACGTCAAGCGAGAACGAGCCGTCCTCGGACACGCCGCGGTACGCCACGAACAGGTCGTGCAGGGGCGTGCTCACGACGCTGGCGTTGAGCTTCGACTGCTGCGTTTGCGCGTCAAGCTGGACCGAAGGGCTCACATGCCCCACGTACGCGCCCTCGGATGACGAGGAGACGTCGTACACGTCGAACTCGACCTGGTAGAGGATGTCCGTGCCAGCGTTGATTTCCTCCACCACGTTGCCGGTATAGCGCAGCTCGTAGTTCTGGATCTGGAAGGTCCCCTCGGTCTGGTCGGTCTCCTCGTCGTAGGGCAGGTAGCCCGTGACCTCTGTCACGTACATGGACGAGCCGACGAGGCCCACCAGCACGATGGCGATGCCCAGGTGCGCCAGGTAGCCGCCGAACGCGGAGGAGTTGCGCCACGCGCCCTTGCAGAATGCGACGAGCGGGTTGTCCCCCGTCGCCCGCGAGCGATTGCGCACCATGCGGCCTAGGAGGAAGAGCGTGTTGAAGAAGAGCACGCTTGCCACCAGGATGCCCACGACCGCCAGGCCGTTGTAGTACCACACCGGGC
>DVLD01000180.1 GCA_018715725.1 Candidatus Aveggerthella excrementigallinarum | reverse complement strand
TTTCCCTCCGGCGGCGGCCGGGCCCCCAACAACAGAAGAGCCCCTCGGCGGGCGTGGTCCGTTCCCCTAAACCCCTTGCAAACGCGGACCACTCTCGCCGAGGGGCTCTTTCGTGTATGTTCTGCAGGGCGCGCGAATGCACTAAGCGGAAAAATGGCCAGACGCAGGCTATGCTGCAGAATGTACCATGTAGCTCAAGGCGACATCCTGGGCGCTATCCGGGCGGCGTTAGGTTTGGATAGGCTCCTTAACCTCGGTGGGGAAGGGGCCTATTTCCTTTTCATAACCCCTGCTCTTCACTCCTGTGGAGCAATCCGGTTGTTGTGTGCGGGGTTGCTGCGGTGGCATACTCGGGTGGACTACGGTGGGCAGGCGGACTGACGGATTCCTGTGAACTGCGCCTGCTTCGTTTCGCTTGAAAGGCAGGGCCCATGGTTCCCCAGAACGTGAAGATCGGCAATGCGACGAACCTTGACGCCGCCACGGGCTGCACGGTCATCCTGTGCGAGGCTGGCGCTACGGCGGGCGTGGACGTGCGCGGGGGAGGCCCTGCCACGCGCGAGACGGATTTGCTCAAACCCGAGAACATGGTGCAGCAGATTCACGCCGTCGTGCTCTCGGGCGGCTCGGCATACGGGCTTGACGCCGCGTCGGGCGTGATGCGGTGGCTGGAAGAGCATGGTTTCGGCTTCGACGTGGGTGTGGCGCGCGTGCCGCTGGTATGTGGCGCTTCGCTGTTCGACCTGCAGATTGGCCGGGCGGACGTGCGTCCCGACGTCGCAATGGGGTATGCCGCCTGCGAAGACGCCGTGCGTCTGGACGAGCGTTCCGTGCCGCAAGGCAATGCGGGTGCGGGTGCGGGCGCCACGGTAGGCAAGCTGCTCGGCCCGCAGTTCAGCATGAAATCCGGCTTGGGGTACGCATCCGTCGAGCGCGACGAGCTCTATGTGGGCGCACTTGTGGCAGTGAACGCCGCGGGCCATGTCATTGCCGAAGACGGAACGACGATTGCGGGAACGCGCATTATGAAGGGCGAGGTCGCTGCGGACGATACGGGGATGTCTGCCGATGTGCCTACAAAGCGCGGCGATGCGGAAGGGCTTGCGGACACGGACGCGGGCGCGCACGCACCCGCGCGCGCTGGCGCCGGTGCAGCGGACGTTCGCATACTTTCGGCCGACGAGGCGTTCGACCGCATGCTGAATGCCGCAGACGCCGCGAAGGCGGCGGGTGCAGAGCTCAACCCGTTCTCGGGAAACACCACCATTGGTTGCGCCATCACGAACGCCGCGCTGACGAAGGCCCAGGCCACGAAGGTCTCCGCCATGGTGCACGACGCGTACGCGCGCCATCAAGCCCGTGCACACCACCAACGACGGCGACACCATCTTCACGGTGGCAACAGGCGAGCTGGTGGTCAATTCGGCGGACGCGGGATCGCAAGCCGTCGTGGACACGGTTGCCGTGCTCGGGACGCGCGCTATGGAGCAGGCTATTCGCAACGCTGCCATGCGCGCGGAGTCCCTATGCGGCATTCCTGCAGCATTAGACGGAAAAAATTGCCAAACCTGCAGTTGAATGGGGATGCGGACAAAAAGTTGGACGCCGGGAGGCGTCCGGACGGGAGGTCCGCATGCACAAGAGGGAGGACGTCGAGATCGTCCTGGAGGCGCTCGCGGAGGGGATGTCGGCGGAGGAGGCGGCCGAGCTCGCCGGCGCCTGCGCGCGCACGGTCCGGAGGTGGGCCGCGGGGCGGCTGCCGAGAAGACACACCGGCATGCCGTGGGGCTCCGGTATGATGGGCGGCGAAGCCACCGGCGAGAGGAGGGCGCGCATGTCCGAGAAGGGGCTGTACGACCCGCCGGCGACCGGCCCCCTCGCGGGGCTGGAGCCGGCCCAGGTGGAGAACCTGCTGCTCAGGTCGGTGTTGGCCGACCTAAAAGCGGGAGGGTGGGACCCGGCTTCGATCTCGAACAGGGGCAAGTGCGAGCTCGGCGAGAGATTGAGGCTGGCGACCGGCCTGCCCCTCCGCTCGATCACCGGTTTCTTGAGGATATCGAGGAGCTCCTATGAGTACCACCGGGCGCGCCTCGGCCGCGACCGCGACGCCGACTTCAGGCTGCCGGGCGACCCCCGCAGGGTCTACCTGAGCCCCTGCATCGACCTGTTCGACGGCGACGTGGTCGCCTTCTCCGTCGGCACGAGCCCCTCGAAGGCGCTCGCGGCCGAGATGCTCGCCGGGGCCGCCGCCGCGGTCGGGCGCGGCTTCACCCTGCACTCGGACCGCGGCTGGCACCACCGCACGCCCGACTGGGCCCGGGCGTGCCGCGAGCTAGGCGTCACGCGCTCGATGTCGCGCAAGGGCCACTCGCCGGACAACGCCGCGTGCGAGGGCTTCTTCGGCAGGCTCAAGGTCGAGTTCTTCCACGGGCGCGACTGGGCCGGCGTCACCGCCGAGGAGTTCATCGCGGAGCTGTCCGCCTACGTCCGGTGGTACCGCGAGGGGCGCCTCAAGGCCTTCCGCGAGGGCGGCAGGAGGGTCTACGATACGATCAGGGGCCGCAGGGAGCGGCTCGGGCTGGCCGTCTAGACC
>DVLD01000179.1 GCA_018715725.1 Candidatus Aveggerthella excrementigallinarum | reverse complement strand
CACACGGTCTCGATCGACATCGTGCGCGACACCCCGGCGCGCGAGCGCATCGTCTCCGGCGTCGTTGCGCGCGAGCTGTTCGCCGCCTTCCAGCAGGGCGGCGCGCCCGTCGACGACGTCTTCGTCGCGTGCGGCCTGCGCACGCTCGCGAGCGAAGACGGCAGGCTGCTGCCGCTGGCGGCGGCGCGCGATTTGGAGGGCGACGAGCTGTGCCCGCCGGGGCGCTACGTGTCGCCCGAGACCGACGAGCGCCCCCTTTCCGTCCATGCGGGCGAGCTGCGCAACGTGGCGCGCGTGGAGGACCTTTCCATCTCGGAGGGAGGCGAGCGCGTGAAGCTTGCCGACCAGGTGGCGGACGCGTACGAGCTCGAAGGGCGCGACGGCGCGCTGCGCGTGCTGAAGGACCTGCACGACCGCACGGAGGACCTGACCGTGCGCACCGTGTGCACGAAGGCCGAGATGGCGGTGTCCGAAGGCACGCTGGGCGAGGACCCGCGCCGCACGCTGGCGGATCTGTTCTCCGACGCATGGGGCCTGCGCGCCCTGCGCGCACGGGCGGCCGCGCAGGCGGAGCAGGACCCGGCCGCCGCGCGCGAGACGCTCGAGCAGATCGTGCTCCTCGCCGAAGCCGACGGCTCGTTCTCCGACAGCCCCCATGTCCGTTGGCGCTACTTCGACAGCTATGCCGCCCGCGCGCTGTTCGCGTTCGAGGACGATGACGCGCGCCCGGTTCGCCCGCTGCCCGACGAATTGTTCGCCGCGCACCACGGCATCGCCACGCTCCTGCACGGCTCGTTCGAAGAGCACGAGGTCGCGCTGGAGCACGCGCTCAAATGCATCGAGCTTGCGCCCACCACGGCGGCCGGCTACCTGGCGCTCGCGCGCACGTATTTCCTCGCCGGCGACTACGCCTCGGAGATCGACGCGCTGCGCCGTCTGCTCGACGTCGCGTGGAACCCGACGGACGTGGGCTTGGCGCTCTACTGGCTCGCGTTCGCGCTGTGGCGCACGGACGACCCGGCAACGGGCGCGGCGTGCTACCTGCAGTGCATGAAGTACGACCCCTCGCTGCGCGAGATCGCCGTGCGCGAGCTCGACGAGCTGTTGCGAGAAAGCCCGCGTCAGCACTATCCGGGGCTCGAGGACAGCGCCGACGTCGTGGAGCGCGCAGGGTTTCCGCTCTCCAGCGTGGAGCGCAACGCGCGGCGCTTGCTGGACGCCGCGCGCATCGTGGCGGACAACGGCAACCTCTCGCTTGCGGCGACGCTGCTTTCCAGCGCGCTCCGCATCGTGCGCGACGACGCGCTGTACCCGGTGCTCGAGTCGCTCACGCGGACGGAACGGAGCGTCCTGTCATGAGCACGCCCGGCATTCCCACCACGGTAGCCGACATCAAGGCGCGCCTTTCGCGGGCTGACGAGGAGGAGTTCCGCGCGCTCGAGCGCGCGCTCGCCGCGGACCCGCGCAAGGGCGTGCGCCATGCGGTGGAGGTGGCGCGCCGGCGGCTCGAGGCGGAACGCGCCGAGGAGGCGCGCCTTGCGTCGCTCTACGAGGTGGAGGAGCGCTGGGGCGGCGTGCGGGCGGTCGTCGGCCTCGACGAGGTCGGCCGCGGACCGGTCGCCGGGCCGCTCACCGTGGGCGCGGTCGTGCTTCCGCCGGAGCCTCGCATTGCGGGGTTGAACGACTCGAAGCAGGTTTCGCCCGCTCGCCGCGAAGAGATCGCGTCGCTTGTCAAGGAGGTGGCGCTCGCATGGGCCGTCGAGCACGTGCCGCCCGCCGAGATTGACGAGCGCGGCATGGCGCGCTGCTTGCGCGCGGCCTTCGCCCGCGCCGTGGCGGACGTCGAGGCGCAAGGGGCGCGGGTGCGCACGGTGCTGCTCGACGGAAACCCGCTTCACCTGGACCCGCGCGAGGTCAACGTCGTGAAGGGCGACGCCACCTGCGCGTCCATCGCGGCGGCGTCCATCGTGGCGAAGGTCGAGCGCGACGCGCTCATGACCGCCTGGGCGCGCGAGTACCCTGCGTACGGCTTCGACCAGAACAAAGGCTACGCCTCGGCCGAGCACATCGCCGCGATCAAAGAGCACGGGCTTTGCCCGCTGCATCGCGCCACGTTCTGCACCGCGTGGACGCAGGTGCAGGAGAGCCTGTTCTAGGCCCGCGCTCGAAGGGCATCTCGCTCCGCCTTCCCGCAACACCGAACAGCGTGGCGCCAACAGAAGGCGCACTCGGATTCGAAGAGGCCCTCGCTCCGCCTTCCCGGCAGGTGGGTGCTGCGCGGCGGGGAAGGGGGCGCATGGTTCGAAGGGGCCGTTCTACCTTCCCAAGAGGTGCCGCACTGCCGCGATGGGGTGCGTGGTGATCATGCGCGGGCCGGCGTAGCGCATGACGGCGCGAATGCGCTCGCGCATCGCGGGCGCGTAGCACTGGTTGGCGCAGGCGTCGCAGCTGGTCTTCACGTCCATCTTTCGGCAGCGTTGCGTGCGCAGCACGGCATAGTCGTCAAGCTCCTTGCACGCCGGGCAGGCCATCTCCCCGCAGTGCGCCCGCTCCGTGCGCTCGTCGTCGGCGTGGTTGCCCGCGCAATAGAGGCAGACCATCTGCGAGATGACGCGCTTCTCGCGCTCGCGCCGACGGGCGGTCTTCGGTGCGTCCTGCATGCGTTCGTCCTTCCGCTCGCTGTCCTGTCGGTCTTGGCATGATAGCCGAGCGCGCAAGGTCTTGTCAGGACGCTGCAAGGTTTCAGGGGAAATGCGCGGGAGCAAGGCGGAAGCATGCAAGGTTTTGCGTGATGCAGACCGTGGTTTGACAGCGAATCCGGCAAGGTCCCCTTCCTAGACTGGCCGAGGAATTTCCGGGCGTGCGAAAGGCGAACGTGCGACGCCCGGGCATGTGGCAAGCCGCCCCAGCATGCGGGCGGCCGTCGTGGAAGGAGACGGGCATGAAAGACGACGAGAAGACGGGCGCGAACGAAGCGGCGAACGGCGCCGACTGCGTCCTCGACCTGGACGGTGCCGACGATTGGCACTACGAAGACGAATGGCCGTGCTTCGACGACGCGGTCCGAGCGGGCTCCCCCGACGTGGACGTCATGGACCTGGCGCGCGAGGGCATTGACGGATTGTGCGAGCCGGTCTGCCGGGGATTCGCCGCCGAGCCGGGCGGGCTGCCGGACGAGGGCGAGGCCGCGGTGGCCGAAAAGCCCGCGAAGCCGAAGCCGCGAGGGGCTCGGAACAAAGAGCTCGGCGCGAAAGGCGAGCTCGCCGCGGCGCTCTTCTTGGAGCGCCGTGGGTACGAGATCGTCGAGCACAACTGGCGCTGCCCGGCGGGAGAGGCGGATTTGATAGCGCGCGATGAGCACGGCACGGTGGTGTTCGTCGAGGTGAAAACGCGCTCGGGGGTGGAGCGCGGCTTTCCGGCGGAGGCGGTCACGCCCGCTCGCCGGCGTCGGTACGAGCGCATCGCGGGGTACTACCTGAGCGATCACGTGTTCGAGGACGCGCGCGTCCGCTTCGACGTGCTGTCCATCCTCTCCATGAAGTCGCAGAACCGCGCGTACGTTCGGCATCACGTCGACGCGTTCGGCGTGGGGTGAGCCGCCATGCGCATGCAATGCGCCGTGGCGAGCGCGGCGATAAGCGGCGTGAGGGCGATCCCCGTCCAGGTTGAGGTGGCCGTTTCGGGAGGTATCCCCGGGATGTCCATCGTCGGCATGCCCGACACGGCGGTGCAGGAGGCGCGCGAGCGCGTGCGCGCCGCCGTGAAAGGGTGCGGGTTCTCCATGCCCGCCGAGAAGATCGTGGTGAACCTTGCGCCAAGCTCGCTTCGCAAGACGGGATCGGGGTTCGACCTGCCCATCGCAGCAGGCATCCTGGTGGCGACGGGGCAGATACCGCCCGAGGCCGTGCGCGGCAAGCTCATGGTGGGCGAGCTCTCGCTCGAAGGCTTCGTGCGGCCGGTGAAGGGCATGCTCGCGTACGAAGTGTGCGCCCGCGCGGAAGGGTTGACGGTCGTGTGCTCGCCTGCGTGCCGCGACGTGACGGAGCTCGAGGACGTTGAGGTGCGCTCCATCCGGACGCTGCGCGATCTGCAAAGCGGGGAGTACGGGAGCTTTGGCCGCCGCCCTCTTGCCCCCGAGGGCAGCGTGCCCGACTTCGCCGACATCGCCGGGCATGAGTACGAGAAGCGGGCGTTTCAGATTGCGGCGGCGGGAGGGCTCGGCGTGCTCATGATGGGCCCGCCCGGGTCCGGCAAGACCATGCTCGCATCGCGGGCGGCGTCGATCCTTCCGCCGCTCTCGGAAGAAGAGCGGCTTGAGACCGCGCTCGTCTATTCGGTGGCGGGCGGCGACGTCGACGGCGTGCTGGCCGGCAGGCGCCCGTTTCGCGCGCCGCACCACGGCACCACGATGGCGGGGCTTGTGGGCGGCGGCAACCCGCCGAAGCCGGGCGAGGCGTCGCTTGCGCACAACGGGATCCTCTTTCTCGACGAGCTCGGTGAGTTTTCGAGCTCGGTCCTGCAGGGCATACGGCAGCCGCTCGAATCCGGCATGGTCCGGCTGGTTCGCGCGAGCTACCGCGTGACGTTCCCGGCGCGCTTCATGCTCGTCGCCGCGTCGAACCCCTGCCCGTGCGGCTATTTCGGCGATGCGGAGGTGGCGTGTTCGTGTCCGGAGGCGCGCGTGCGGGCGTACCAAAACCGCATCGGCGGGCCGCTCATGGACCGCATCGACATTCATTTGGACGTGTCCCGGCCTCGGCCCGAGGACCTGCTGCGTCCGACGGGGGCGAGCACGGGCACCACGGAGTTGCGCGAGGGCGTTCTGCGAGCGCGCGCGTTCGCCTCGTGGCGGCGGGCGCGCGACGCAAACGCGCCTTTCCAGGGACCCCGCGGCGAAGGCTCGCTCGAAGCGGTGCTCGCCTCGTGCCGGCTCGACCGCCGCGCGCTCGGGCTGCTGGAGAGCATGGCGCGCGCGACGAGCATGAGCCCGCGCGGCATCGTCCGCACGCTGCGCATCGCTCGCGCCATTGCCGACGTGGCAGAGCGCGAGCAAGCGTACGAGGAAGACGTGGCGGAGGCGCTCGGATATCACGTCCGCGAGGGCATTGGGGCATGAGGGCGCCGGAAGCGTCCATGGCCTGCGGCGGCGAAGCTTTTGAGGGAAAACGCGGAAGAGAACGAAGGAGAAGCACATGGGCGACACAGCGAAGGTTGGAAAGGCGGTTGCGCCGGTGCGCGAGCAGCCGTCGCGCAAGCGGGAGCCGAGCGTGCGGGAAGCGCGCGAGCGACATCGGGCGGAAGGCTTCACGCGCTATGCGGGCCCGAAGCTCGCCGGGCCGCGCACGGTGCTCGAGCACGGCGGGGAGGGCTATCCCGAGGCGCTCATGACGATGCAAAGCCCGCCGAAGCGCCTGTTCGTCGTCGGGGACATCGACGCGCTGCAAGACGGCCTGGCCGTCGTGGGCGCGCGCATGGCAACGCCCTACGGCCTCTCGTGCGCGCGAACATTCGCGAAGCTCGCAGCCGGCGCGGGCGTGTGCGTGGTCTCGGGCGGGGCGCGCGGGTGCGACGCGCAGGCGCACCGCGGCGCGCTTGAAGCGGGCGGGCGCACGGTGGTGGTGCTCGGCTCCGGGTGCGACGAGCTGTACCCGGCGGAGCACTACGCGCTCTTCCAGGACGTCGTTGACGCCGGCGGGGCGGTCGTCTCTGAGCAGGAATGGGGCTTCCCGCCCATGCGCTACGCGTTCCGTGCCCGCAACCGCATCATCGCCGGATTGTCGCGCGCCACGCTCGTCGTCGAGGCGGGCATGCCCTCGGGCACGTTCAGCACCGCCGACGCGGCGCTCGCCACCGGCCGCGACGTGCTCGCGGTGCCGGGCGCCATCACGTCGAAGACCTCGCGCGGGTGCAACCGGCTGATAGCCCAGGGCGCGGTTCCCATCGTGGACGACGAGTCCTTCCGGGACGTTTTGTTCGGCACGTTCGGCATCCTCAGGCAGGAGG
Organism: Candidatus Aveggerthella excrementigallinarum; assembly: GCA_018715725.1. Lineage (GTDB taxonomy): Bacteria > Actinomycetota > Coriobacteriia > Coriobacteriales > Eggerthellaceae > Aveggerthella > Aveggerthella excrementigallinarum. Next base: position 871 of record DVLD01000179.1, on the reverse strand, counting down.
CCGCGCCCGCTTCCGCCGTCGACGGCGGCGCGCCAGGCGGCAAGGACGAGGACGGCGGGAGCCCCTCTGACGCCGCGGCCGTCTTGCTGGAGGCGCTGCAGGCGTGCCCCGCCACGCACGAGCGCCTGGCCGCGCTCTCCGCTGCGGGCAGCCTGCGGCTCACGCGCTCTCAGATCGCCTGCGCGCTCGTCGACCTCCAGCGCGAGGGGCTGGTAGCCCGGTATCCCGACGGCCGGTACGGTCCGGCGCGAGTGTGATTCGAGCGTCGGCGGGCGAGCGCCCCTTGCCTGCATGCGGCGGACATCGAACAAAACGCGCAGTTTCCATGGGCGCAGGCCGCACGTTTGTTCGGGCGCGGCGGCATCGGCTATGATGCTTCCTTGCAAAACGTTTCGGCCGGCATGGCCATCTTGGCGAAGGAAGCACGCACCCATGGCACAGAACGCTATCGTCATCAAAGGCGCCCGCGAGCACAACCTGAAGGACATCGACGTCACCATCCCGCGCGACAAGCTTGTGGTCATCACGGGCTTGTCGGGCTCGGGCAAGTCCAGCCTGGCCTTCGACACCATGTACGCCGAAGGCCAGCGCCGCTACGTAGAGAGCCTGTCCAGCTACGCGCGCCAGTTCCTCGGCCAGATGAGCAAGCCGGACCTTGACAGCATCGACGGCCTTTCGCCGGCCGTCTCCATCGACCAGAAGACCACCTCGAAGAACCCGCGCTCCACCGTGGGCACCACCACGGAGATCTACGACTACCTGCGCCTTTTGTTCGCGCGCGTGGGCGTGCCGCACTGTCCGGAATGCGGACGTGTCATCAAGAAGCAAACCACCGACCAGGTGACCGACGAAATTCTGGCGCTTGCGCCCG
>DVLD01000015.1 GCA_018715725.1 Candidatus Aveggerthella excrementigallinarum | reverse complement strand
CGCGGTCGTGGCCCGCTGCCTGGGCGCCGACCTGTACGAGAACTGGACGGACGTCTCGGGCTTTCTGACGGCGGACCCGCGCATCGTGGACGACCCGCTGCCCATCCCACACGTCACGTACGCGGAGCTGCGCGAGCTTTCGTACATGGGCGCGAGCGTCCTGCACGAAGACGCCGTCTTCCCGGTGAAGGAGGCCGGCATCCCGCTCGTCATCAAGAACACGAACCGGCCGGAGGACCCGGGCACGGTCATCAGCGCGGCGGACGACGGCGAAAGCCGCCAGATTGCGGGCGTGACGGGACGGCGCGGGTTCGTGGCCTTGCGCGTGAAGCAGGCGCGCGGCGCTTCGGCCGCGAGCGCCCTGCGCGCGGTGCTGGGCGTCGTGGAGCGCTACCGCGCCCCGGTCGAGCGCGTTTCGACCGGCCTGTCCTCATGCACGCTCCTGTTCGAGGAAGCGGCCGTGAAGGAGTACCTGTACTCGCTCGTGGCGGCCATCGAGCAGGAGGCCGCGCCCGAGGGCATGGACGTGGTGGAGCACCTTGCGCTCGTGTCCACGGTCGGCCGCGCCCTGCCCGAGCGCCCGGAGCTCACCGGCCGCCTGTTCGACGCGCTTGGCAGCGCGGGCATCGACGCGCCGTTCGCAAGCCGCAACCCCGGCGAGATCAGCGTGACCGTCGCCGTGGCCGAGCAGGACTTCGAAGACGCCATCCGCGCCATCTACGCGGCGTTCGTCCGCTAGTGGGGGTGCGCGATGGCGTTCGACGGCGCGCAGGAGAAAGGGCGGAGCAAGGCGGAAGAGCGCCCTGCCGCCCGCCCGCGCGTGATGTACGTGATCGGAGGCATCGGGTCGGGCAAGTCGAGCGTCGCGCGTCGTCTGGCGCAGCTGGGCGCGCCCGTCTATGACCTGGACGCCGCCGGGCACGAGGCCTTGCGGCTGCCGGCCGTGAAGCGCGAGCTGCGCGCGGCGTTCGGCGCGGGCGTGTTCGACGACGACGGCGAGGTGGCCCGCCCGCGCCTGGCGCAGGCCGCGTTCGCCACCCCGGAGGGCACGGCCGCGCTCAACCGCGTCACCACCGCCGCCATCGTGCGCCTGCTGGACGAGTGGCTCGACCGCCAGGCTGCGGCGGGGGAGCGCGTGTGCGTCGTGGAGGTGTCGGCCTATGACGGCCCGCACGGCCGCTTTCCGGCGCCCGACGAGACGCTCGCCGTGGTCGCGCCGCTGGAGGAGCGCGTTGCCCGGGCCGTGGCGAAGGGCTTTGGCGAGGCGGACGTGCGCGCGCGCATTGCGCGGCAGGCCACCGACGAAGAGCGCCGTGCGTGGGCCGACGCCGTCATCGTGAACGACGGCACGCCCGAAGCGCTGGACGCCGCCGTGGACGCGTGGTGGCGCGCGCATAGCTAGCGCCCCCTCTTTTGCTTCTCCATGCCAATGGTGCTGGCGAGCCTTTTTAGGCCGTTCCGTCCAGGCAGGCGCACGCCGCCGCGACAGGCTGGTATGCTAGAGCATGACAGTCCTATCGAACGTGAAAGGCGGTAGCAAGGTGGCAGATCCTAAAGTCAAGCGCGTCCTGGTGTCCGTGACGGACAAGACCGGCGTGGCGGACTTCGCGAAGGCGCTGCATGACGAGTTCGGCGCCCAGATCATCTCCACGGGCGGCACGGCGCGCGCCATCGCTGAGGCGGGCGTCCCGGTGACCCCCATCGACGAGGTGACGCAGTTCCCCGAGATGATGGACGGCCGCGTGAAGACGCTCCATCCGAAGGTGCACGGCGGCCTGCTCGCGAAGCGCGACAACGCGCAGCACATGGCCGAGGCGGCCGAGCACGGCATCGAGATGATCGACATGGTGGTCGTGAACCTCTACGCCTTCGAGAAGACGGTCGAGGGCGGCGCTGACTTCGCGACCTGCATCGAGAACATCGACATCGGCGGCCCGTCCATGCTGCGCTCCGCCGCGAAGAACTTCGAGAGCGTCGCCGTGGTGACCGACCCGGCCAGCTACGATGCCATCCTCGAGGAGATGCGCGCCAACGACGGCGCCACCACGCGCGATACCCGCGCGAAGCTCGCGCTGCGCGTGTTCCAGACCACGAACGCCTACGACGGCGCCATCGCGAGCTGGATGGAAGGCCAGCTGGAGGACAAGGCGGCCGACGCCTTCCCGGCCGAGCGCGACCTGCATCTGGTGAAGCAGCAGGATTTGCGCTACGGCGAGAACCCGCACCAGCAGGCCATCTTCTACCGTCTTGACGAGTTCGCGAGCGCGCACAGCCTGGTGAACGCCGAGCAGCTCAACGGCAAGGAGCTCTCCTACAACAACATCCTCGACACCGACGCCTGCTGGACGCTCGTGCGCGAGTTCGACGAGCCGGCCGTCGTCATCCTGAAGCATCAGAACCCCTGCGGCTCCGCCACGGCCGCCACAGTGGTGGAGGCCTACGACAAGGCCTTCGCGTGCGATCCGAAGAGCGCCTTCGGCGGCATCATCGGCGTGAACGACGTGGTCACGCGGGAGATGGTGGAGCACATCAACGAGAACAAGCAGTTCATCGAGGTCGTCATCGCCCCGGACTACGAGCCGGCCGCGCTCGAGCTGCTGCAGCAGAAGAAGAACGTGCGCGTGCTGCGCACCGGCGGCGTTGACGCGCCCGCCGCGCTCGAGTTCCGCAGCGTCGACGGCGGCATGCTGGCCCAGCAGGTGGACCGCGTGAGCGAGACGCCCGAGGACTTCACGGTGCCCACCAAGCGCAAGCCCACGCCGGAAGAGATGCACGAGCTGCTGTTCGCGTGGCGCGTGTGCAAGGGCGTCAAGTCCAACGCAATCCTGGTGTCGAAGGACCACGCCGGCATCGGCATGGGCCCGGGCCAGCCGAACCGCGTGGACTCCGCCGAGCTGGCCTGCAAGCGCGCCCACGAGGCGTGCGAGCGCATGGGCGTGCCGGCCGAGGGCCTGGTGGCCGCGTCCGACGCGTTCTTCCCGTTCCGCGACAACATCGACACGCTGGCGAGCT
>DVLD01000178.1 GCA_018715725.1 Candidatus Aveggerthella excrementigallinarum | reverse complement strand
CTCGATGCGGCGCGCGCGGCAGACGTCGCACTCGCGCTCGGAACGGTGATTCTCAAGGGCGCGCTGACGGTTCGGCTCCGCAATGGCCAGCACGTCGGCGCGCTTCGTGGCGCCCTCGCGCACGAAGACGACATCCGGCAGGTACGCCGCGCGGTCGGTGAACAGCTGGCCGCTCTGATAGTCGCGGTTGGCGTCGTGGTAGTCTGCCTTGATGCCGCGCAGGATGGGGTACAGGTTGCTCTCGGCGCACAAGGCCTGTTCGGGGCCGAAGGAGCCGTCTTCGTACGCACCGCCCGGACGCGTGAACGAGGCGGGGTCGACCACGACCACCTTGCCCTGCGCGCGGTGCACCTCGGCGCTGGCGAAGCGCGTGGTGACGGCGGTCTTCGTGGTTTCGAAGGCCGGTTCGGGCAGCTCGAGCTCGCGGCCTTCGCCGTCTTCGTAGATGGTCAGGGCGTCCACGGTCGCGCGCGTCTCCGCGGCGAACGCAGCGTTCATGAGCGCAAGGTGCTTGGCGGCCTCGGCACGTCGTTCGTCCCTGGTGGGCATGGTGGTCTCCTTCGTTCGGGTGCTGGTGGCAGATTCGCTTGCCTGGATTGTAGAAGAACGGCTGAGACGCGGTAAAGCGACGGCCGATACGCGCGCGCATGAGGCGGAGCGCCGAATAGCACGCCGAAACCGGGGAAAATGGCACAAAGTCACCGATATCAGCCCACGGAGGCGGCGAACCTCACCAGAATCGGGAACGAAAGCCGCCGAAACGGAACGAATGCGGGCAAAAGCGGCTCTCTTGAGGGACGGAGGAGCTTATATCGGCGCTTTTCTGCCATTTGGAGGCATTTCGGATGGCAAAAAAGAACGAAAAGAAGAATTTACACTGCTTTATTACTCTACTGTGCTAAAGTTTCCGAAGCGGAAAGAGGAATGGCACAAGGGGCGCAAGGGCCCGCGGAGTCCGCGCGCCGCGCGCGGAGCGACCGCGGTGCCGTTGTCCGAGCACGCTGCGACCGCGGCGCCGCCGTCCAAGCGCGCCGCAACCTAAGCGCGCCGCGCCCACGGCAACCGCGGCCTGCGGCGTCACGCGCACACCGCGGCTAAAGCACACCGCGCCTAAAGCGACCGCCGTTCGCGCGCCTCGGGTGCCGTAGGCGCTTCGCGGAGGTTGACGTAACCCCGCCGAAGCACGCGCGTGCTAGAGTCTCTTTCGCGACATGAGAAACGTCCGCCACGCCCGCGCGCGGCAACCGACGCGCGGCAACGACGAGGGGCGGACGACAGGAAAGCAGCAGGCAGAAGGAGAGCGAACGTGATAGGAGCCACCCCCAAAGGGTTCCGGGACGTGCTGCCCGACGAGGCGGCTGAGCGAGAGCGCATCATCCAGCAGATCAAAGGCTACTTCTCCGGCCGCGGCTACCAGCCGGTCGAGACGCCGCTGTTCGAAAGCCACGAGCTGTTCAGCCGCGGCGCGCACCTGGCCGAAACGCCGTTCCAGCTGTTCGACCACGACGGCCAGCAGCTCGTGCTGCGCCCCGACCTCACCATGTCGGTCGCGCGCATGGTGGCCACGCGTTTCCGCCGCGAGGACGGACCGTTCCGCCTGCGCTACGCCGCGCCCGTCGTGCGCGACCAGGTGAGCGTGGGCGACCCGCGCCAGTTCACGCAGCTCGGCATCGAGCTCATTGGCGACGCGGCTTCCACGGCCGACGCCGAAGTGGTCACGCTGCTCGCCGGCCTGCTGGACGAGCTGGGCATCAAGCTGTGGCGCATCGTCTGCGGCGACGTGCGCATCCTGCAGACCGTGCTGGACGCCTGCGCTCCCGACGAAGAGTTCAAGCGCGTCGTCCGCGCGCTCATCAACGACTCCGACCTGGTGGGCCTGGACGAGCTGGTGGAGGACGCGCGCGCCCGCGGCATCATCTCGGAAGGGTTCGCGCATGTCATCTCCGCCCTGCCGCGCACCTTCGGCGGGCTTGACGCGCTTGACGCGGTGGACGACCTCATGATCTCCGTCGGGCTGCCGTGCGACGTGACGGCGCCCCTGCGCACGCTGTATGCCGCGGCGCGCAAGGCGGGCTTCGACGACCACCTGGTTTGCGACCTCACCATCATGGCGGCGTTCGACTACTACACGGGCGTCGTGTTCAAGGGCTACTGCGCCGACGTGGCCGACTCGCTTGCCGCGGGCGGCCGTTACGACTCCATCTTCGAACGCCTCGGGTTCGAGCCCCTGCCGGCAGCCGGCTTGGCCATCTCGCTCGAGCGCCTGGAGCGCGCCCTGTCCATTGTGGACTTCGGCGTAGGCGCGAAGTCTTGGGCTGACGACGAGGAGCGTCCGCTGCGCATCGCCGTGCCGAAGGGCTCGCTGTTCGCCGACTCGGTGGCCGCGCTCGAGGCCGTGGGCCTCGACGTCTCCGAGCTGCGCGAGCCTGGCCGGCGCCTCATCATCCCGACGGCGGACGGCAGCGTGGAGTACGTCATCGTGCGGCCGACCGACGCGCCCGCGTTCGTGGCGCGCGGCGGCGCGGACTGCGGCATGTGCGGCCGCGATTCGCTCATCGAGGCGTCGCTCAACGTGATTCAGCTCGTTGACCTGGGCTATGGCGCCTGCCGCTTCGTGGTGGCGGAGCCTGCCTCGGCCGCTGGCAAGGCCGAGCGCGCGCACGCATGGCGTGGCAGCATCCGCGTGTCCACGAAGTACCCGCGCATCACGCGCGATTACTACGAGCGAAAAGGCCAGCAAGTCGACATCATCCCGCTGCACGGCAACATCGAGCTCGGCCCTATCGTGGGGCTGTCCGACCGCATCGTGGACATCACGGCGACCGGCACCACGCTGCGGGAGAACAACCTGGTGGTCGTGGACGAAGTGCTCAGCTGCACGGCGCGGTTCTTTGCCAGCCCGGCCGCCCTGCGCAACGACGACCGCGTGCGCGCCCTGGCCGCCGCCCTGGCGGAATGGGCGAAGCGCCCGGCCGAAGAAATGTGAAAAAGGGCCTGACCCTTTTTCACATTCTCGGCCGAGGAAAGGGACGGTCGCTTTCCTCATCGTAAGGAACTATCGGAACTACCGCGAACTCGCGTGAAAGGAAGACGAATGAAGTACGTGGAGCTGGAAGAGGGCGAACGCCTGCGCGAAGAGCAGCTGACCCGCCAGGGCATCCTGCCGACGAAGGTGATGACGAGCGCGGCCGAGATCGTGGCGCGCGTGCGCGAAGAGGGCGACGCGGTGCTGCGCGAGCTGTCCGCGAAGTTCGACGGCGTGGAGGTGGAGTGCTTCCGCGTGCCGCAAGAAGAGCTGGACACCGCGCTTGATCGCGTCGATGCGCGCTTCGTGACGGCCATTGAGCAGGCTGCCGCGCAGATTCGCGACTTCCACGAGCGCGAGGTCCAGCAGTCGTGGTTCACGACGCGCTCGGACGGCACGCTGCTCGGCGTGAAGGTCACGCCCATGGAGTCCGCCGGCATCTACGTGCCAGGCGGGCGCGCGCAGTATCCCTCCACCGTGCTCATGAACGTCATCCCGGCCAAGGTTGCAGGGGTGGAGCGCGTCGTCATGGTGACGCCCCCGCAGAAGGAAGGCGGCCTGTCGCCCTATACGCTGGCGGCGGCGAAGCTCGGCGGCGTGGACGAGGTCTACACCGTGGGCGGCGCGCAGGCCATCGCCGCGCTGGCGTACGGCACCGAGTCCATCCCGAAGGTCTCGGTGGTCACCGGCCCGGGCAACGCGTACGTCGCTGCGGCGAAACGCCTGGTGAGCGGCGATGTTGCCATCGACATGGTGGCCGGCCCCTCCGAAGTGTGCGTGCTGGCGGACGCCACGGCCGACCCGATGATCGTGGCGGCCGACCTCATGGCGCAGGCGGAGCACGACCCGCTGGCCACGAGCTACCTCGTCACGTGCGACGCCGCCTTCGCGCGCGAGGTGGAGCGCTTCGCCGACGAGCTCATGGCGCAGAGCCCGCGCGAAGAGATCACCCGCGCGTCCTTCGACAACCTGGGCGTCATCGTGGTAGCGCGCGATATGGCGCAGGCGGTCGACGCCGTGAATGTCATCGCGCCGGAGCACCTGGAGCTGCACTGCAAGGACGCCATGGGCCTGCTTGGCGGCATCAAGAACGCGGGCGCCATCTTCGTGGGCGCCTGGAGCTCTGAGCCGCTGGGCGACTACGTGGCCGGCCCGAACCACACGCTGCCGACCGGCGGCACCGCCGTCTACTCGAGCCCGCTGTCAGTGGACGCGTTCGTGAAGAAGTCCTCCGTCGTGAGTTACACGCCGCAGGGCCTGCTGCACGATGCGGACGCCGCGCAGACCATGGCGCAGGCAGAGGGCCTGTGGGCGCACGCGCTGTCCGTGGGCCTGCGCCGTCAGCTGGCCGAGCGCGGCGCCGACGTGTTCGGCGAGGACCGTCCGGCTGCTGCCGCGGCGGGCGGCATTGCCTGGCCGATCACGCTCGACGCGCCGAAGCCGGCACCGGGTGACCAGGAGGCGTAAGGCGCATGGCTGAGCTTTCCGACCGCATGAAACGGCTCATCCAGCCGCACCTGGCCGGCATCGAGCCCTACGATCCGAACTTCACGCCCACCGAGGTCAACCTTTCGGCGAACGAGAACACCTACGAGCTGCCCGCGGGCGTTCGCGCCGCGGTGGACGAGGCGCTGGCCGCCACGCCGCTCAACCGCTATCCCGACCCCCTGTCGGACGAACTGCGCGACGAGCTGGCGGCGTGGCATGGCGTCTCGCGCGAGATGATCTGCGTGGGCAACGGCGGCGACGAGCTGCTGTACAACTTCCTGCTGGCGTTCGGCGGGGCGGGGCGCACGCTGCTCACCTGCCCGCCCGATTTCAGCGAGTACGCGTTTTTCGCCTCGCTCGCCCAGACGTCGGTCGAGCGCATCTGGCGCGACGAGCACACCTTCGAGCTGAAGCGCGACGAGCTGCTGGCAGCCGCCGCGCGCGCCGACCTGGTGATCCTCACGTCGCCCAACAACCCGACGGGCGACGTGGTGCCGCCCGCTCTGGCGCGCGCGGTGTGCCAGGCATGCCCGGGCCTCGTGATGATCGACGAGGCGTACGGCGAGTTCGCCGATGCGGGCGCAAGCTGCGCCGCGCTGCTCGAGGAGTGCGACAACCTGGTGGTGCTGCACACCCTGTCGAAGGCGTTCGGCGCCGCCGGCATCCGCTGCGGGTACGTGATGGCCGCTCCCGACGTGATCGAGGTGTTCGGCGCCGTCCGCCAGATTTACTCGGTGAACGTGCTGACGCAGGCGGTAGCCTTGGCGGCCGTCCGGGCGCGGGACGCGTTCGCGCCGGTGATCGAGCAGGTTCGCTCCGAGCGCGCCCGCCTGTTCGCCGGCTTGCAGGAGCTGGCAGCCGCGTGCACGCCGGAAGGCACCGTGTGGGCGGGGCAGGGCAACTTCCTGCTCGTTCGCCTGCCGCAGGCGTCTCGCGTTCGCCAGCGCTTGCGCGACGAGCATTCCATCCTGGTGCGCGACTTCTCGTACGCGCCAGGTTTGGCCGATTGCCTGCGCATAACCGTCGGCACGCCGGAAGAGAACGACCGCCTGCTTGCGGCGCTCCGTGCCGAGCTGGGACAATAAGGCTATAGGAACGGGAAAGGAGCGGGCATGACTGAGGCCACGCTGCAACGGCGCGCCGAGATCTCGCGCTCGACCAAAGAGACGCAGATCACGGTGTCGCTTGACCTGGACGGCGCGGGCACGGCGCGCATCGACACGCCGGTGCCGTTCTTCAACCATATGCTCGACGCGTTCACGCGGCATTCGCTCATCGACGTGACCGTCGAGGCCGAAGGCGACGTGGACGTGGACGACCACCACACCGTCGAGGACGTGGGCATCGTGCTCGGCGCCGTGCTGCGCGAGGCGCTTGGCACGAAAGCGGGCATCGCGCGCTTTGGCCAGGCCATCGTTCCCATGGACGAGGCGCTCGTACTGTGCGCGGTGGACATCTCCGGTCGCGGCCAGGCGTTTGTGGAGGTGCCGTTCGAGGTGCAGACCATCGGCTCGTTCGACACCCAGCTCGTGAAGGAGTTCTTCCTCGCCTTCGCCCGCGAGGCGGGCATCACGCTGCACGTGCGCCTGATGGCGGGCGAGAACGCGCACCACGTGGCGGAAGCATGCTTCAAGGCGTGCGGCCGCGCCCTGCGTCAGGCCGTCGAGTTCGACCCGCGCGTCACCGGCGTGCCGTCCACGAAAGGATCTCTGTAATGGCGCCTGATATCGTGGTGATCGATTACCACAAGGGAAACATCGCAAGCGTCGTGCGCGGCCTTACGGCAGCGGGCGGCAGCGCGCGCATCGCCGACGACCCGGCCGAGTTCGGGCGCGCTGACGCGCTCGTGCTGCCGGGCGTGGGCAGCTTCGGCGACGCCATGGTGTACCTGAACGAGAGAGGCCAGCGCGACGCGATCGTGCGCGCCATCGAGGCGGGCACGCCGTTTCTGGGCATCTGCCTGGGACAGCAGCTGCTGTTCGAGTGGGGCACCGAAGGCCACGAGGACGAGCTCGACGAGCAGGGTCGCGTGGCGGGCCTGGGCGTGCTGCAGGGCCACTGCGAGCTCTTGCCGCAGGTGGGCCTCAAGGTGCCGCACGTCGGATGGGACCAGGTGCGCTTGACGGAAGCGGGCCGTGCGAACCCGTTCATGCGGAACGTGGCGGACGAGTCGAATTTCTACTTCACGCACTCGTACGTGGTGCAGGGCGCGCGCGCTGAGGACGTGCTCGGCACCACGGACTACGCCGTGGAGTTCCCGTCCGTGGTGGCGCGCGATAACGTGTACGCGGCGCAGTTCCACCCGGAGAAGTCATCGGAGAAGGGCGCGCGCCTCATGGAGAACTTCGTGCGCTTGGTGGAAGGAAGGGCGTAAATGACGACCGGCATCAGCTTGTTCCCGGCCGTGGACATCCTCGACCGGCAGGTCGTGCGCTTGCTGCAGGGCGACTACGACAAATCGACCGTGTACGGCGACGACCCCGCCGCCATGATCGAGCCGTTCAAGGCCGCGGGCGCCTCGTGGGTGCACGTGGTCGACCTGAACGGCGCGCGCGGCGAGACGGGCGTGAACGACGAGGTCATCAAGCGCCTGTGCGCCGTCGGCGGCATCGGCGTGGAAGTGGGCGGCGGCGTCCGCTCGCTTGAGCGCATCGAGGAGCTGGCCGAAATGGGCGTGCGCCGCATCGTGCTCGGCACGAAGCTTGCGCGCGACCATGCGTTCGCCCAGCAGGCGGCCGAGCGCTTCGGCGAGCTGCTCGTTGCGGGCATCGACGCGCGCGAGGGCCGCGTGGCGGTCCAAGGCTGGCAGGAGGACGGCGGCATGGACGCGCTCGAGCTTGTGGGGCTGCTCAAGGGCTGGGGATACCGGCATCTGGTGTACACGGACATCGCGCGCGATGGCATGCAGACCGGCATCGAGCCCGAGCTGTACGCCCGCGTGGCGCAGACGGCGGGCTTCCCGGTGGTGGTCTCGGGCGGCGTGAGCTCGCTCGACGACCTGCGCGCGGCGTGCGCGCTCGGTCCGGACGTGGTTGAGGGCGTCATCACGGGGCGCGCGCTCTACGAGGGCGCGTTCATGCTGGAAGACGCGCTCGCGGTCGTGGAAGGATAGGTGCGGCATGCTCACGAAACGCGTGATTCCATGCATGGACGTGAACAACGGGCGCGTCGTCAAGGGCGTGAACTTCGTTGATTTGCGCGATGCGGGCGACCCGGTGGAGATGGCGGAGTTCTACGACGGCCAAGGCGCCGACGAGGTCATCTTCCTGGACATCACGGCGACCTCCGACGACCGCGCCACCACGGTGGAGCTGGCAAGCCGTGCCGCAAGCGAGCTGGCCATTCCCTACACCGTGGGAGGCGGCTTTCGCGATGTGGCGGGCATGCGCCGCATGGTGGCGGCCGGCGCCGACAAGGTTTCCGTGAACTCGGCGGCCGTGAAGGACCCGGAGCTCATCACGCGCGCGGCGCTCGCGTTCGGCAGCCAGGCCGTCATCTGCGCCATCGACGCCAAGCGCACGGGCCCCGACAAGTGGGAGGTCTACACGGCGGGCGGCCGCAAGGCCACGGGCATCGATGCCGTGGAATGGGCGCAGGAAGCGGCGCGTCGCGGTGCGGGCGAAATCCTGCTCACTTCCATGGACTGCGATGGCTGCCAGGACGGCTTCGACATTCCGCTCACGCGCGCGGTGGCGCGTGCCGTGCCCATCCCGGTTATCGCGTCGGGCGGCGCGGGCACGCTCGACCACTTCGCCGAGGGCATCATCGAAGGCGAGGCGGACGCTGTGCTGGCCGCGAGCGTCTTCCATTTCGGCGCGTTCACGGTGCGCGAGGTGAAGGAGCATATGGCGAAGTGCGGCATTCCCGTGCGGTTGGACTTCTAGGAACGCCTGCGGGGCCACTGCCGGCGGACGGCGTGCGAGCAACAGGCTGGAAGGGAGCGGCTTGACATGAACATCGACGAGCTGAAATTCGACGATCGCGGGCTCATTCCAGCGGTCGTGCAGCAGCATGACACCGGCGAGGTGCTCATGGTGGCGTGGATGAACGCCGAGTCGTTGCGGCTGACGCTTGAGACCGACACCACGTGGTTCTGGTCCCGGAGCCGTCAAGAGCTGTGGAACAAAGGCGCGACCAGCGGGAATATGCAGCAGGTGAAATCTGTCATGGCCGACTGCGATGCCGATACGTTGCTCGTGCGAGTGGACTCGCCGGGTCCGGCGTGCCATACGGGCAACCGCACCTGCTTCTTCAACGAGATCGGATAGGAGGCTCTCATGGGAGAGCGAACCGCGAACGTGCAACCGGGCGACATCGGCGCGACCATGAAAGGGTTGGCGGCGGTCATTCAAGGGCGCTGGGACGCGTCGGACGAGGAAAGCTACACGGCGCGCCTGCTGCACGGCCCTGAGGACAAGGTGCTCAAGAAGGTGACCGAAGAGGCCACTGAGGTGGCCCTTGCGTGCAAGGATGACGACCACGACCACATCCGCTACGAGGCGGCGGACTTGGTGTACCACCTGCTCGTGTGCCTTGAGCGGTGGGGCGTCACGGTCGAAGAGCTCGCCGGGGAGCTGGACGCGCGCCACCGGTAGGGCCGCGTCACGACCGTGCCGAGGTACGTGGAGCACGTGGTGCGTTGAGCGCGCGAGTTGTACGGGCGACGGCGGCGAGCTGTGTGGGCGTTGTCGCTCGCAGGGTGATATTCGGTGAGAATTGCGCAGGCTCCTGACAAGGCATGATGTATCGAAACGCCTTGTCAGGAGCCTGTTTGCTGCTGCGCATTTTTGCCCGATTGTCACCTTCGCGCCCGCACACCCGCACCCTCCGGCGCGCCCGCGCATCCGCACACCTGCCTGCCCGCGCCCCGCGCGCCTGCACCCTCCGGTGCGCCCGCGCGCCCCTCGCGTCCGCGCACTCCGCCATGCCCGCGTACGCGCGCCGCCCGTCCGCGCTTGCAGATCCATGCGAACATGCGGATGCGCTCTATAGCGCGATGGTCCTCCATTCCCCTGTAGCCGTGGGCGCGTCAATGCTGCGGTATCCGGCAGCGTGCGCGAATGCGTACGCGCGCTTGATCTCCCAGCATATGGTGCCGGGCGTGTGCCCGTCGGATCCGACGGTCAACGGCACGCCTGCGCGCTGGAAGCGCTCGAGCAAGCCGGCTGCGGGATAGAAGTCAGCGCATGGTTTTCGCAGGCCAGCGGTAGAAAGCTCCACATGGACGCCCGCCTCCCGAGCAGCCTCCGCCATCTGATCCCAAAGTGGCTCGAGGGGGATGCTCGGGGCGTAGCCGCTGGAAGAAAACAGTTTCACCAGGTCGGGATGGGCCATGCTGTCGAAGCGCGCACGCGAGGGATCGAAGTGTGCAGGTGAAGGATTGGAGCGAGCACGCGAAGAGTCGAAGTGGGAGCGCGAAGGGTCAGATTGCGCATGCGAGGGGTCGAGTCGCGCGGGCGAAGAGTCGACGCTGCTCGGCGCGTTCGTGGGGCGCGCGCCATCCCGCCCGCAGAAGCAGGCGCGGCACCAACGCTCGACGTACGCGCGCCAGACGGCGTCAGGCCCCCAGTCGTCCCAAATGTCCATCTCCTTGTCGTAGTCGATGGCCATACCGTCGATGAAATGAATCGATCCGAGCAGGAACACGGCATCGCCGCGCCAGCGCGCAATGTTCGCCTCGCAGCCTTCGTACCAGTCGGCCTCGAATCCGTACACGAGTTCAAGGTGCTTCCCTGCCTCGCCGAACTCGCCGGCCGCAGCCTGCTCCTGCACGTTTAGGAAGCTTTCGCGGAGCTCGTTCAGGTCGGTTTCGGGCACGGAGCATTCGCAGTCGGGATCCATCTCGCGCGGCAGGGTCAGGTGGTCCGTGGACGCCAGCGTGGTGCACCCGGCGGCTAGCGCGGCGCGGACGTTTTCTTCGAACGTGCCCTCGCCGTCAGAGAAGAACGTGTGCGTGTGGCAGTCGACGATTTCAGGAAGCGGCATGATCGTCCTTTCGCGCGAAACGAGATGTGGAGAGTTTCTGGCGCAGCATGCGCGTTTCTTTACAATACCAGTTTGCAAAGTGCGGTCACTCCCGACGTAAGTCCATTTGTGTCGGGGGTGGCCGTTTTTTTGTGGGCGATGACGGGACGTGGCGGCAGACGGTGTGCCGTGGCCCTGGGCTGGCCAGCGCGCCGCGCGTGGCCGCTTCGCACGTCGACGCCCAACGAACACTCAAGAACAGAAAGGAATGGTGACGGCGTTCGGCTGGCATAGCATCTTCGTCATTCCGACGGTCGCTATGGTGGTGCTGATCGGCTGCTGCTTTGCGTTCGTGCGCAACCTGGAGAACACGCCGGCGAAGCTGGACGTGCCCTCCGTTGCGCTGTCCGCCCTTGGTCTGACGGCGTTCGTGTACGGCGTGTCTGAGGTGACTGCGAACGTCACGCTTGCGGTGGGCGTGCTGGCGATTGCCGTGGCGGCCATTGCGGCTTTCGCATGGCGGCAATTCCACTGCGATCACCCGCTTATCGAGCTGTCTCCCCTCAAGAACGCGCGGTTTGTGATGCCGCTCCTGCTTGTCATGATGGCCATGACGACGACGTTCTCCATGAGCGTGCTGCTGCCGCTGTACTTCGAGGGCGCGCTCGGCATGACGGCGCTCGTGGCTGGTGTGGTCATGCTGGCGCCGGTGCTGACGAACGCGTTCGCCACGCTCTTCGGCGGCCGCGTCATGGACAAGCGTGGCGAATGGCCGCTGCTCCCTGCGGGCTTCGTGTGCATCGTGGTCGGTTTGGCGCTCATGGTCGCGCTGAGCGCGACGATGTCCCCGCCCGGCGTGTTCGTGGGCGCGGTGCTGGTGTACGTGGGCGTGGGTCTGGTGCTGTCGCCGTCGCAGACGGCCGGCCTCAAAAACCTGCCGCCTCGCCAGAATCCTTCCGGCGTCACGCTCATGACCACGTGCCTGCAGATTGCGGCGTGCATTGGGCCGTCGCTGTTCGTGGGCGTCATGAATTCTGCGCAGGCGGGGGCGCTTGCGAACGGCGCTGAGGCTGCCGCGTCGACGGCGCTCGGATTCTCGAGCGCGCTGCTGGTCGCTGCCGTCATTGCGGCGGTTGGATTGGTCGTGGCGTTCTTGTTTGCGCGTCCGGGCGCCCAGGAAAAGGCGGCGCGCACGATGAGCGGCACGACGCGCGCGATGGGAGATGTGCCGCGCGAAGCGGGCGACACGACGCGCGCAATGGGCAGCGCAGCGGGCGGCGCGGCGCGTGCGATGAGCGATGCGGCGGGCGACGCCGTGGGTGCAACAGGTCCTGCCGTGGGCGCAACAAGCCCTGCAGCGAGCGCGGCGGCATCGGGCGCTGCCGCGCAGGGCGCGCCGATGGGGGCCTCTGCCGTGCGCGAGGAGGAACAGCCTGCCGGCGTGCATGCGTCGTCCGTCACGCTGGCCGCCGTCATGGAGACGGACCCGTACACGCTTCCTGCGACCGCGCGCGTGGAAGAGGCCATTCGCCTGCTGATGGACCGCAAAGTGAGCGGCATGCCGGTGGTGGACGAGGCCGGTCGTGCGGTGGGGTTCATCTCCGACGGCGACATTATGCGCTATCTGGCCGACCGGCACCCGCTCGTCACGAGCGCGTACTCGGTCATCATGCTGGCGAACGAGGGCTCGTTTGACGAGCGCCTGAGAGAGCTTATCGCCCTGCCGGTGAGCGCCATCGCCACCGAAGGCGTGGTGGGCGTACCCGTCGACGCTTCGCTGGAAGAAGCGTGCAACCTGCTTGCGCAGCACAAGCTTAAGAAGGTTCCGGTGCTGGAGGCGGGACGCGTCGTGGGCACGGTGAATCGATCGGACGTGCTGCGCTACGCCATGGGATCCCTCGTCGGCGCTCCAGCGTAAAGCACGCAGCCTCCTGGTGTTCTACGCGCTCACGATGCGCGGGAGTGGCAGGTCGTGCGACTCGAGCGGGATGGCCCCCATAGGCACTTCCTGCTCGGCGAAGCCCACGCCTGCCACGAGCGCGTCCGGTCGCACGCGCGCCAGGAAGCCGTCATAGTTGCCGCCGCCGTAGCCCAGGCGGTTTCCTGCGGCGTCGAAGGCAACGAGCGGGCAGACGGCGACGTCCACCTGCTCGGGTTCCACAAGGGGGAATGCCGCGAGCTCGGGGTCATCGGGCGCGAACGAGCGCAAAGGCTTCGCGACGAACGGTGCCGTTCCCGCTTCGAACTGCGCGCGCGACACGGCGCGGAACTGCATGAGCAGGCGGGGAACGAAGGACGCGCGCTCCCGTCCGCACCCTTCGCCTTCGGTCGTGTCGCACCCCGCGCCGACCTGGCCGGGGACGCGCGCCGCTTCGCCGTGGGAGCGCGCTGACTCGTCGGCGCCTGTTGGGTCGCCTACCATATCGCGCACGGGCGGTTTCGCCCACGCGGGATTTTTCACCATGCACGGGTACGCCACGAGGGCGCCGCGGGCGAAGGCGGCGCGGACGAAGGGCGCCACGTCCACTTCGCTTCCCATGCAAGAGAACGCCGTCACAACGGGGCGCTTCGCGGCGCCCGCACCGAAGCGCGGCGCGCCCGGCTGCGGCGCCTTCGCGCGCGGCGCGGCTGACCCCGGCCTATCGTGATGCGCCGCGTCCAGCCGTGACCTATCGTGATGCGCCGCGTCCAGCCCTGGCCCATCGTGCCCCGGCGCTCCCAGCTGCGACCCGCCTGACTGCAGGCTGCTCGCTCGCACGGCCATCGCTTCGTCGAGCAGCCGCTCCAGCTCCCGGCAGATGCGCGCGCTCTTCTCGGCCCGCACGTTGGCCGACAGCGCATCGCGCGCTGCCAGCACCCGCGCCCGCACGCTCGCTTTCGCGTCCATGCGCAGCCTACCCGATGCCCAGTACTTGCATGACCAGCAGAATCGCGGTCAGCACGGTCACAATGACCACGGTCACCCAGAGAAGGATGCGCATGACAATGGGCAGGCGCCACTGTTTCATGATGCGCTTGTCGGAGCCGATGATGGCCATGAACACCAGCAGCACGGGCAGGATGAGGCCGTTGACGAACTGCGCCGTCAACATGACGGCCATGAGGTCGATGTTCGGCATGATGACCACGATGGCGGAGAACACGATGACGAACGTGAAGATGCCCTTGAACATGGGGGCTTCTTTCCACTTGAACGACACGCCCGCTTCCCAGCCGAACGCCTCGCAGATCACGAAGCTCGTGGTGAGCGGCAGCACGCACGCGGCCAAGAACGACGCGGCAATCAGGCCGATGGCGAACAGCACCTCGGCGTACTGGCCGGCAAAGGGGGAAAGCGCGTGCGCGGCGTCGGCGGCGCTTTCGATGACGATGCCCTCAGGGAAGAGCACCGTGCCCGTTGTCACGATGATGAACCATGCCACCAGGCACGCGGCGATGGTGCCGGAGACCGCGTCCACCTTGAGCGAGAGCGCGTCGTCCATGGTGGAGCCCTTCTCCACGATGTTGCTTTGCGCGAAGAACATCATCCAGGGCGCGATCGTGGTGCCGATCATGGCGATGGTGAGCGAGATGAAGCTTTGCTCCTGCACGACGTGCGGCACAACGGTCATCGTGAGCGTCTCTCCCCAGTTGGGCTGGGCCAAGAACGCCGCCACCACGTACGTCACGAACACAAACGACAGCACGAGGAAGACTTTCTCCACGCGTTTGTAGCTTCCTCCCACGATCAAGAGCCACACGCCTGCCGCGGCGATGGGCACCGAGACCCAGGTGGGAACGCCGAACATCTCCATGCCCGAGGCGATGCCCGCAAACTCCGAGAACGTGGTGCACACGTTGCCGATGAGGAGGCAGAGCATGGCAAGTGCCGTCAGACGGATGCCGAAGCGCTCGCGGATGAGCGCGGCGAAGCCTTTGCCGGTGACCGCGCCCATGCGGCCGGCCGTGAGCTGCACCACGATGAGCAGGACGCACATGACGGGGATGACCCACAAGCTCGTGTAGCCGAACTCGGCGCCCACGGTGGAGTACGTGGAAATGCCGCCCGCGTCGTTGCCGGCCATGGCCGTGACGATGCCGGGGCCCATGGCGGCCAGGATGAGCAGCAGCTTGCTTTTTTCTTTCTTATTCGGGGCGGCCTCCGGGGTGGAGTCCGCGTTGATGGCGGGCGTCGGGCTCGCGGCGAGCGCCGGGTCGTCGGCCATGGTGGGTTTCGTTGGCGGCAGAGTTGCGCTGGATGCCGAACGCCCGCGCGGCGTCGCGTTCGCTTCGGAAGTCTGCTTGATGACCATACGACCTCCTTAGAACATGGCGCGATAGCCGATGATCTGGAACAGCACGAGCGTGTAGACGATGAGCCCGATGAGCGAGGCAAAGGCGATGCCGAAGATCTTGAAGAAGCGCAGGCGGCCTTCGGACTCCTCGCTGTCGTCCTCCACCACGTCCAGGGCGTCGTCGAACGTGACAATGCCGAGCAGGCGGTCGTGCTCGTCCACGACGGGCAGGGCCAGCAGGTCGTACTTCGAGATGTCCGCGGCAACCTCGTCCTCGTCTTCGTCGGGCAGGGCGGTCACCAGGTCGTCGTCGTACATGATCTGCGAAACGAGCGTGCTGTTGTGCGCGAGCACCAGGGAGCGCAGCGAGAGCACGCCGGAGAGCTTGTCGTACTCGTCCACCACGTACAGGTAATGGACGGACGGGAAGTCTTCGGGCAGCTCGCGAATGACCTCGATGGCCTCGCCGACCGTCGTGTCCTCCTTCACGGAGACGTACTGCGTGGTCATGATGCCGCCGGCGGTGCCGTCCTTGTAGCCCAGCAGGCGGCGAATCTCCGCCGCGTCTTCCACGCCCATGAGGCGCAGGAGCGTTTCGGCCTTCTCGTAAGAGAGGTCGCGCACAATGTCGGCGGCGTCGTCCGGATCCATCTGGCCGAGGAACTTCGCCGCGCGCGCGTCGTCCAGGTCGTCGAAGACGTCCGCCTGGAATTCGTCTTCCATCTCGGAAATCGCTTCGCCCACGCGCGCGTCGTCCAGGTGCTTGAACACGTTCGCGCGCTGCTGCGGGTCGAGCTGCTCGAGGATGTCGGCCACGTCGGCGGGATGCAGCTCGTCGAGGCGCTTGTGCGTGACGGACAGCTGCACTTCAGAAAGGTCGCGATCGAGCAGGTCCATGTAGTTCCACGCGATGATCTGCTCGTCGATTTTCTTGCCGAGTGCTTTCGCCACGGCGCACACCGCCGTCTCAAGCCAGGGGGCCAGGCCGCGCAGGATGCCGCGCGCGCCCACCTCGGCGCCGAGCAGGCGAATCTGGCTGCCCGAGACGGAGAGCTTGAGGTCGTTGACGCGCACGACCTTCATGCCCTGCGTGTCGACGATCTGACGGTTGAGCAGGTCGCGCGCGAGCAAGACCTCGTCGGGCTGCAGGTAGCTGAAGCGGATGCCCGTCGCTTCGAAAGCGAGCTTCACGCCGTCGTCTTCGTCGAACTCGTCAACGTACTTGCGCCATGAGATCATGAACGGGACTTTGCCCGGGCCGGTGAACGCAAGGCTTGTGATGCGCGGGAAGACCTCGCCGGTGGAGATGGCGACGTCGGAGATGGAGCCGATTTTCTCGCCCGTGGCGTCGACAACCGGCTTCCCGATGATCTGAGAGAGATAGAGCATAGTACTCCCCTTTGCAGCAGTCGTCTTCGACCGCCGCCAGGAAAGGGGAGGTCGAAGGCTTAGTTACTGTGAGGCTTCGATTTTCGAACCTTCACGTACGTTCCTTTCCTTCCAACAATGATGCGCGGTCGCGGGAGTGCCCGGTTGCGATGCGGGCGAGGGGCGCGAATGCGCCAAAACCACGACAGCCCTCACATGATAGCGGAGGTCGTGCCGCGGGTGAACCCGAAAATGCGCGGCGAACTGCAAGATTTCGTCAGATTCGTGCAAGGTTTCGCCAGCCTGCGGTCAAAACGCAGCGCGCATTCCGGCAGGGCTCGCGTGCGAGCGTGGACGCGACGCTTCGACGCTCCGGGCGGCGTTCTCGAGAAAGGAGCCGCCTATGGGCGCACCAACGGTCTCTGCCGCCTGTTCCGTTTTCTTGGTCGTCATCGGGATCATCGGTCTCGTGATGTCGAGGAAGGAGTGAAGAGTGGGGTTGTGAAAAGGAAATAGGCCCCTTCCTCTGCCAAGGAACAAGGGGCCTATCCAAAACATAACGCCGCCCGGATAGCGCCCGGGGCGTCGCCTTGCGCGACATGATACCCCCTCGAACAGGGGAGATGGGCCGCTGCAGCCGAGGTTCGCAAAGAGCACACGCGAGGTAGGCAGGGTTGGGGCATTCTCACGGGTCTCCGTGCATGAAAAAAGCCCCTGGGTCGGGGCATAAAAATGCTGCAAAGTGGTGCGCCGTGAGGGATTCGAACCCCCGACGTACTGATTCGTAGTCAGTCCCTCTATCCAGCTGAGGTAACGGCGCATCTCGAATGCAGCCCATTTATAATAACAAAACCAAGATAGGTGTCAATGGGTTTTCTAGAGCGTCAAGCTCAAACCTAGAAGCCCCGTTTTTGAGCGAACATGCCACAAGGGGAACGCGTTCAGCTTTCCCCGCGTTTTCTTTCCCTGGCCCTCTTGGACATGAAAAAAGCCCCTGAATCGGGGCATAAAAAATGCTGCAAAGTGGTGCGCCGTGAGGGATTCGAACCCCCGACGTACTGATTCGTAGTCAGTCCCTCTATCCAGCTGAGGTAACGGCGCATCTCGAATGCAGCGAAAAGAATTATCTTCGTTCGTCAAAAAAGTGTCAAGGGATTCTTTCGAGCGATTTCACCGCGCCCCTGCAAAAGCGGCATGAGCGTTGCAGGGGCGCAGAAGCCCCCGGCGTCCTTCGCATGCTGACACGCGCACTTCTGCATGGCGGCGGTTCTTACAGCTCCAGCTCGTACAGGTCGAAGTCGTCCCAGCCGGTGTCTTCGTAGTAGAGCTGCACGTGCGAGATATGCTGGAAGCCGACGCGCTCGTACAGGCGGGCGGCGGGGGCATTGCCGTCGATGACGTCGAGCCGCAGCGCGCGGGCGCCCGCATCGCGGCAGATGTCAGCAGCCGCGCGCATAAGCGCGGTGCCAATGCCCTTTCCTTGATGGCGCGCGGACACCGCGACCAGGTGCGCCACCATAGCCTCGCCTTCGCCTGCGGGCACGTTCCACGGAGCGGTGTCGTATCCGTCGGGGCGCGCGTGGTCGAGCACCATGCCGCCCACAACCTCGCCATTCAGCAACGCGATATGCAGCGAGCCAGCCGCGATGTCCGCTTCGAGCATGGGGCGCGATGGCCACACGTCCTTCTCCCAGCGAGGGCTTTCCTTCTTGCCGTCCAGGTCGTCAATGAGGTGGTAGTAGAACGCGAGCGTGGCGTCGAGATCGTCCGGCGTGGCCGGACGAATGGTCGGGGTAGCGTTATCGGGGCTGGGCATAGCAGTTCCTCTTTCGTTCGGGTCATCCAGCGGTCAGCACGGTAGCATAGCGCGTTCTACGCAGCTCGCGGAGGCTTCGATTTGGCAAAAACTCGCCGATGTTCGCCGTCCGAAGGGGCGCGCGGCGGCATATTGGGAATAAAAGCCGGGAATTTTGGCATGAATGCGGCTATCGTGCGTACGTTTTCGTAACCGAACAGCGAACATCGGCGAGCTTTTGCCATTTGGGGAATGCGCAGCGCTGCGATGTTCGGAGGCGCGTAGCATTGCTGCGCTTGGAGCAACGCGGCATCTTGGTGGGCAGCGCAACGTCTTGGTGGGCAGTGTAGCGTCTTGGTGGGGTGTACAGCGTCTTGACGCTTGGGAAAGTGCAGCGCTGCGTTGGCGCTTGGGGAAGTGCGGCGCTGCGACGTTTGGGGCTGCGC